>NZ_JAQHYR010000006.1:0-237347 GCF_027858075.1 Clavibacter sp. CT19
TCCGGGAGGAGAAGAGAACGCCACCTACGCAGGCAATGTTGCGGCACTGCTAAAGCCCTTAGTGAGAGAAGCAAGCGAAATTACGTTCGTCTATCAAAAACAAGGTGACGAAGTAGGGCAGATGATCAAGGCCAATCTGCGAATGCTCAATCCCGATATTGGTATCACATATCGCAAAGGCACACGGATGCACGCTAGGTATATAGTGTCGGATCGCTCACGCGCGCTGCGACTGGAATTTTCCCTGAATCGCATCGGAAAGTCTTTTGGGACGATCTCGCTTGTGACCGATGAAGAAGACCTGGCCGGAATCGTCACCGAACTCGAGCGCTTGGACCCAGCTGCCCTCGAGTAACTCCGTAGGCACCTTGGATTACCGCCTAAGCGCAGTTACTTTGGCGAGAGTCGCGTCGCCGCTAACATCTTCCGCCCACCTCCGAAGCCGATCAGGAGTCACCCCAAGCACATGCGACGCCCTCGCGTACGTAGATGTTGGAAATACTTGATTAAGCGCTTGCGCGAACAGAACAGGCCTTTCCCTTACTACGTCAACCGGCTCGTTCTCTCTCCAACCGCGAGAAGATAGTTGAATTTGAAGTGTGCGAGCGCGCTGCTCGGATAGAATCCCGTTCCGCTTTGCGTGCATTATGATTGCACCTACCGATATGCCATACTCGGCCTTGACTACCAAGAGATCCCGGAGCGTCGAACTTTCCCGAACTTTTTGTCGCAAGACGCCAACAGGGAGCAGAAAAGCACTGGCGAATTCAAACGCTGCTCGCTCTTGGGGGCTGCGGGGGGAACAGTGAATCTGCGCTGCGCCCCGGTCGAGAACCAGGTGGCCCAGCTCGTGAGCTAAGGTAATGCGCTGCACATCCCCGCGATCAATTGCGACAGTAGCAACAAGTGGCCGCGTGCTCTTGACGGTCGGCATAGAGAATCCTGATGCATCGGGTCGGCCCGATCTCCACCGTTCGTCATCGAGACGTGAAACGACTCCGACCCCGAGACGCTCCAAAGCTCTTGTGACGTTGCGTACTGAATCGGTAACACCAATGGAAAGTGCCGCCCGGATATTTTCGGCGAGACGAGCAGGGTCACCCGTCAAACCTTCAACGGCAAAGAGGGTCCGATAGTTCGACTCCGCGCTGATGTGGGCGAAAACCCGAGACGCTTCTAAAAATAACGCACTGACACGATTCCTCTCAGAAGCCGGCGTCGACGCTTTCTTCCGGAACGCGATGGGGCCAATAGGGAGTTCGTCAGACCTGACTTGAAAAAAGCTGAGCGGCTCGCCGAACTCCACGCTAGCGCGACTCGCGAGGTCTGCCGATAAGACCGAGTCTCCGCGCTCGATGCGCGATAGCTTTGATTGCGCTATACCGACCCGCTCCCCGAGATCACGTTGCGTAAGCCCGTGTATGTGCCGCAGAACCTCGAACCTTACGCCGTTATAGGCGTCAGACATCCCCTGTTTCTTCCTGAACCAAATCGGCGTAGAAGTTGCCGTCTTCTGTCGTATCAAAAGTTGCGTGACCAAGAGTGTCGATCTGACGTGTCATAGACAATGAGTAATCACATTCCACGGTCCCACGGTAACGACCCTCTGCGATCGTCCGAACGATACGGAGCGTCGGCTCTTCGGTACGCACATTCATCAGCAGGAGCAAATTCTGCCTCGCGCCAACGCCTTCGCTGCTCGCGAACATAGACAGTGGCACAGGAACAGTTCTCCACTCCGCCCGTCGAGCGGCATTGGCTCCTGCATGCGGAACTCCGTTAGTGGTCACGGTACTCTCGGACAGCACCCTTAAAGAGATATTTGCTCCGTCCAGCAAAAGTATTGTCTGACCAGACTGCCGGGGGTTGCCTCCGACTGCCCACCCTGCCGGCAAGTCGCCAGCGACAAGGCTGTCACGGAACGCAGCGCGTCGATACGCAGAGTGCAAATGAGGCTGCTCTTGCTCTGTGAAGCGGACCGTACTACGCGCCTCTGCGACCGCAAGATCGAGAGCGTCGTAGAGAGAGGGTGCCAGAGCGACTGCTTCGCGATTGAGACGACGCCGCGTAATCTCGTCCATGAAGGTCCATTCGAGTTGGGGCAGCTTGTGGGGGCGATTCGCTACTGCATACTATGCCATCGAATGTAACACACGGCCCCGTTGGCGCAAAGCATGGTCCCTTCGCCAGCTCATATGTACGGGGAGGCCGCGGGGCGGGACAAGGCGGTGCCGGCGTCAGCCCGCGGGCGCCAGCACCAGGTCGTCCCCGGAGGCGGCGAGCAGCACGATGCGGTCGTGACCCGCACGTCGTCCCGTCACCACGGGCAGGTCGAGGAGCGCGAGCGGCGCGACGGGATCGTGGCCCGCGTCGGTCAGCCGCTGGGCGAGCTCGCGCAGCGGGAGCCGGCGCGTCGGCTCGGCGGCGAGCGCCTGCACGACGACGAGCTCGATCGGATCCAGCTGCAGCGGCACGCCCGCGAGCCACGCCTCGCCCGTCGCGGGATCCAGCACGAGGTCGCCGACGGTGACCAGCGCGGGCGCGAGGCCGCGGCGGCGGAACAGGTCGCGCACGGTGCCGACCACCTCCTCGAGGCCGAACGGCTTCGTCACGTAGTCGTCGGCGCCCGCTCCGAACGCGGCCAGCCGGTCCTCGAGCGAGTCGCGGCCGGTGAGGAAGACCACGGGGGTCGCGACGCCCGCGCGGCGCAGCTCGGCGACGACCTCCACGCCCGAGACGTCGGGCAGCATCATGTCGAGGAGCATCGCGTCGGGCGCGTCCTCGACGGCCGCGGCGATCGCCGCGCGTCCCGACCCGAAGACGCGCACATCCCAGCCCTCCATCCCCAGCGCGAGCGACAGCAGCTGCGTGATGGGCGCCTCCTCGTCGACCACGGCGACGCGGAGCGCGCGGGGCGCGGTGGCCGCGACGGATGCGGTGGATGCCGCCGGTGCCGCGGCGTCCGCTCCCGCCCGGGCTCCGGGGACGGCCCGCCCGTCGTCATGGGAGGCGGGGAGCGCGGTGCCGGTCATGGGGATCCTCTCGTCGCGCCGGGATGCCGCCGCCGACCCGGGGGACGGATCGGCGGCGGGGGCTCCTGGCGGAGCCGCGGCGGGGGAGCCGCTCCCCCATCGTCGCGATCGGCGGACGCCCGGGCATCCGCCCCGGGGAGGATCACGGGTGGTCCCCACGGGGTGCACGGCCGGGGCATCGGGGATCGCGAGGAGGCGCACGGCGCGTCCGGAGGTGCGCGGGCCGGGGCGCGCAGGCGGGAGCGGCGGCGGCCGCCTACCAGCCCGGCCCGCGGATCCGCGAGACTGATCCGCACGCCGACCTCACGGATCACCCCGCCCCGGCGTCTACCCGGT
Organism: Clavibacter sp. CT19; assembly: GCF_027858075.1. Classification (NCBI taxonomy): domain Bacteria; kingdom Bacillati; phylum Actinomycetota; class Actinomycetes; order Micrococcales; family Microbacteriaceae; genus Clavibacter; species Clavibacter sp. CT19. The sequence continues at coordinate 3,369 of NZ_JAQHYR010000006.1, forward strand.
GTGGAGATGATGCAGCCGTTCGACAGGGTCGTGACCGAGCACGGCGCCGTGGTGCTCCGCGTCTGCCGGGCCGTGCTCGGCGGGCACGCGGACGCCGAGGACGCGTGGTCGGAGACGTTCCTGTCGGCGCTCGTCGCGTATCCGCGGCTCGGGCCGCGCGCCGACGTGCGGGCGTGGCTCGTCACCATCGCGCACCGCAAGGCCCTCGACGCGATCCGCGCCCGCGGCCGCCGCGCGCTCCCCGTCGACGAGGTGCCCGAGCGGATCTCCGACCTGGGCGTGCCCGGATCCGGCGACCCCGACCTCTGGCACGCCGTCGCCCGGCTGCCCGAGCGGCAGCGGCTCGCGGTCGCCTACCGGCACCTCGGCGGGCTGCCGTACGCGGAGGTCGCCGCGATCGTCGGCGGCACCCCCGAGGCCGCGCGGCGGGCGGCGTCGGACGGGGTGGCGAGCCTGCGGCGCACGATGGCCGACGATCCGCGCGGCGCCGCATCCGCCCGCGTCGGCATCGCCGACCCACCCGGCGCCGCGGGCCCACCCGCACCCGGCCCGGCAGCCCCGCCCGACCCGGCACCCGCACCCGCCGCCGCACCCACCCGAGGAGGACGACCGTGACCGACCCCGACGACCGCGCATCCGACGACGCCGCCTTCCTCGCCGCCGACGCGCTCGACCGCGCGGATCCCATCGCCCCCACCCTCGCCGCCCTCCGCCTCCGCCTCGCCGACGCGGCCGAGCAGGCGGACGCGCTCGACGTCGGCTTCACGACGATCGACTCCCCCGTCGGCCCGCTCCTCCTCGCCGCCACCGAGCGCGGCCTGATCCGCGTCGCCTACTCGCGCGAGGACCACGACACCGTGCTCGGCGACCTCGCGCGGCGGCTCGGCCCGCGGATCCTGCGCGCCCCGAAGCGACTCGATGCGGCCGCCCGCGAGCTCGACGAGTACTTCGCCGGCCGCCGCCGCACCTTCGACCTCCCGCTCGACCGCCGCCTGTCGATGGGCTTCCGCGACCGGGTGCAGCGGCTGCTCCCGGACATCCCGTACGGGTCCACCCGCACCTACCGCGAGGTCGCCGAGACCGCCGGCAGCCCGGCCGCCACGCGCGCGGTCGGCACGGCGTGCTCGACGAACCCGCTGCCCGTCGTGATCCCCTGCCACCGCGTCCTCCGCTCCGACGGCACGCTCGGCGGCTACATCGGTGGTCTCACGGCGAAGACGACGCTCCTGGAGCTGGAGGGGCGCGGCTGACCCGTCGGCCGCGTCCCCCGGGAGGCGGACGCGGTCGGGCGCCCGGCCGCCTAGCGTCGAGGACATGAGCGGATCGGACACACCCGGCGGCCCCGCGGCCTCGCCGGACGACGACGACGCGACGAACCCGAACATCGCGCTCGGCATCGTGTTCACGATGCTCGGTCTCGGCCTCGTGCTGGCCCTCGAGGACACGCGCGTCGCCGGCCTGCCGTTCCTGGTCCTCGGGATCACCTTCTTCGTGATGGGGATCCGCCCGCGGAAGAGCGGAACCGCGGCTCCGGCGGAGGTGCCGACGGATCCGGACTCGCCCGCTCCCGGAGAAGACGCCCGCTGACGCACGCCCTTCCGCCCGACAGCCCGGATCCCACCCGACAGCGCGGAGCCCGCCCGCCGTAGATTGGGAGGAACGGATGGGGGAGCACATGGCCGGACGTCGCAGGGCCCTGATCGTCGGCGCGGGGGTGGCGGGCATGTCCGCCGCGATCCGCCTGGAGGAGGCCGGCTGGGAGCCGGTGATCGTGGAGCGGAAGCCGTCGCGGCGGATGGCCGGCTACATGGTCGGGATGTTCGCCGAGGGGGTCGTCGCGGCCGAGCGGCTGGGCGTGCGGGACGACATCGGATCCCGCGACCGGCCCGACCGCGTCACGCTCCAGCTCGACGCCGACGGCACGCGCCGCCCCGGCCCCGGCCTCGCCGACCAGCCCGGCGCCCCCGAGGCCGTGCTCCGCAGCGACATCGAGGCCGCGCTGTGGAAGCGCATGGGCGACCGCATCGAGGTGCGCTTCGGCCTCGAGCCCGTGGGCGTCGACCAGGACGCCGACGCCGCGCACGTCACCCTGCGCACGGTCGCGACCGGGGAGACGCACCGCGAGTCGTTCGACCTCGTCGTCGGCGCCGACGGCGTGCGCTCGGCCGTGCGCACGCTGGTGCTGGATCCCGAGGGCCGCTCCGTGAAGCCCATGCCCGCCGTGGTCTGCGCGTTCCAGGCGCGCGGGCAGATGCCCGGGTTCGCCGAGCACGAGAGCGTCATCGTCTCCGAGCCCCGCCGCGCGATGTGGGTCTTCGCGCTCGCCGGCACCACGCCCACCGTGATGATGAGCTACCGCACGCGCAAGGCCGGCAAGGACCTCCAGGGATCCCCCGCCGACGCCCTGCGCCGCACCTTCGCCGGGCTCTCCGCGGGCGGCGTCGTGGAGGACGCGCTGCGCGAGCTCGATGCGGCGGATGCCACCCTGTTCGACTCGGTGGAGCAGATCCGCCTGCCGTCGTGGCACCGCGGACGCGTCGTCGTCATCGGCGACGCCGCCTGGTGCCTCACGCTCTTCTCGGGCATGGGCGCGACGTCCGGGCTCCTCGGCGGCGCCGCGCTCGGCGACGCGCTGGCCGCGCATCCGGACGACATCGAGGCCGCCCTCACCGCGTTCGAGGCGGAGATGCGGCCGTTCGTGGTGAAGCACCAGCGCACGGCGGCGATCAAGTCGCAGCTGTTCGTGCCGTCGGGGCGCATCACCTGGTGGATCCGCCGCCGCCTGCTCGCATCGAAGCGGTTCCGCGTGATGGGCGTCGGCGCCCCGCGCGAGCCGAAGGGGACGTCGGCCGCCGCTGCGCCCGCCGCGCCGGCGCCGGAGAAGGAGACCGCGACCGCCGCCTGACCCGGTCAGCCGGCGTCGTACCCCGTCGACCGGCTCTCGGCCGCCCACGCGTCGATGTCGGCGCGCAGGTCGTCGAGCGCGGCCGTCACGATCTCCACCGCGTCCGCGCCGAGCAGCAGGTAGTAGGGAGCACGTCCCGAGGCGACAGCGTCGACGAGCACGCGCGCGCCCGCCGCCGGATCCCCCGGCTGCGTGCCGTCGGTGGTGTCGTTCTCCTTGCGGCGCTTGCCGGCGGTCTCGGCGTAGTCGTCGATCACGGTGGACGACTGCGTGAGCGAGCGGCCGGAGAAGTCGGTGCGGAAGGATCCGGGCGCCACGACCGTCGCGACGATGCCGAGCGGCGCGAGCTCGGTGCGCAGCGCCATGGTCATCTGCTCGATCGCGGCCTTGACGGCGCCGTAGTAGCCGGATCCTGCGCCCGTGCGGGCGGCGCCGATCGACGACAGGTTCACGATGGTGCCGCTGCGGCGCTCGCGCATGCCGGGCAGCACCGCCTTGATCATGCGGACGCTGCCGTGGAAGTGGGTGTCGAACAGGCGCGCGACGTCCTCGTCGTCGCCCTCCTCGACGGCCGCGCGGTAGCCGTAGCCCGCGTTGTTGACGAGCACGTCGACGCCGCCGAAGCGGGCGGTCGCCTCATCGACCGCGAGCGAGACCTGCGCCGGGTCGGTCACGTCGAGGTCGAGCGCGAGGGCGTGCTCGGGGAAGCGGTCGGCGAGGTCCTGCACGTTCGCGGCGTCGCGGGCCGTGACGACGACGTCCTCCCCGCGCTCCAGCGCCTCGACGGCGAAGGCGCGCCCGAGTCCGGTGGAGCATCCCGTGATCAGCCAGGTCGTCATGCGCGTTCCTCTTCCTCGTGGATGCGGGCGGGCGGCGGCCGGTGCGGCGCGCCCCTCGTCGAGGCTAGGCGCATCGGGCGGCGGCGGTCGGCGCCGGAACGACGACGAGCCAGAGGCGCGATCATGGACGACAAGTCGGGCAACATCATCACCGTCACGAAGGGATAGCAGAGTGAAGATCACCTACGACGCCGAGGCCGACGCGGCCTACATCCAGGTCGTCTCCGCCATCGGGCCGGGCCAGGCCGCTGAGCAGATCCACTCGATCGCCACTCCCGGCGACAAGGGCGAGATCAGCTTGGACTTCGACTCGGACGGTCGGCTCCTCGGTGTCGAAGTGCTCCACGCGGGAGACGTCCTCCCCGCAGAGGTGCTGGCTGCCGCCGAGAGCCCCACGGACGCGTAGACCGCTGTCTGACGTGCGCGTCCCGTCGGTGACGATGGGGCGCGCTCGTCTTCGCCTTCCATCCGCATCGCTCGCGGGTGGATGCGCCGCCTCTCACCGCGGCAGGGCGCACGGGGCGCCTTCCCACTCCCCGGCCGCCGGTGCGGCGGCGACCGGTCTACTGTCGGGACGGATGAGCGACGACGCCCGGCACCCGGATCCCGACCCCGACCCGCGGACGTCGTGGACCGCGCGCCGCGGACCGCTCCTCACCGTCGCCCTCATCGTCGGCATCTCGCCGTTCGCGACCGACCTCTACATCCCGGGCCTCCCGGCCATCGCGACCGACCTCGACGCGTCGACCGCCTCGGTGCAGCTGACGCTGACCGCCTTCCTCGTCGCGTTCGCCGTCGGCCAGCTGGTGATCGGGCCGATCAGCGACGGCGTGGGCCGCCGCCGCATCCTCCTCGCCGGGACGGCCATCTTCACGCTCGCCAGCGTCGTCTGCGCGATCGCGCCCGACGTGGGGATCCTGATTCTCGCCCGCGTCGTGCAGGGCCTGGGCGGTGCCGCCGCCGCGGTCTCGGCCCGCGCCATGGTGGGCGACGCTGCCACCGGCACCCTCCGCAGCCGCCTCTTCGCGACGCTCGCGGTCGTCAACTCCGTCGGCCCGGTCGTCGCCCCGCTCGTCGGCGGGCTCGTGCTGTCGTTCTCGTCGTGGCGCGCCGCGTTCGTCGTCCTGGCCGCGCTCGGCCTGGCGCTCACGCTCGCGGCGGCCCGCCTGCTGCCCGAGACGCTCGTCCGCACCGGCACGGGCGGCACCTCCCCGCGCGCCGTCCTCGGCCGGATTGCGGAGCTGCTGCGGATCCCCCGCTTCCGCTGGTACCTCGTCACCGGATGCGCCGCGACCATCGGGTTCTTCTCCTACATCGCCACCTCCTCCTTCGTGTTCCAGGAGCAGTACGGCTTCGGCGAGGGCCTCTACACGCTGGTGTTCGCGTCCAACGCGTCCTGCATGATCGCCTCGACGCTCATGTTCCGCCGCCTCATCGGGCGCTTCGACGAGGACCGCCTCTTCACGATCGGCCTCGCCACCTGCGCGATCGGTTCCACCCTCGTGCTCGTCGGCGCGGTCAGCGGCGCGGGCCCGGCGCTGGTCTGGCCGGCCCTCGCCCTCGTCACCGCGGGCTGGGGGTGGGTGATCCCGGGATCCATCACCCTCACGCAGGCGCTCGGCCACCGGCACCCCGGCACGGCCTCCGCGCTCGTCGGCGGCCTGCAATTCGGCCTCGGGGGCCTGGCGACGCCGCTCGCGGGCGCCCTCGGCGGCACCGCGACCGCCATGGGATCGCTGATGTGCGGCTTCATCGTCGTCGGGCTCGCCGCGCAGCTCTGGGCCTCGCGAGCACACACGGGAGGCTGACGGCGGTCAGCGGATGCGCGCTGGTCGGATGCGAACCGGGCGCGGTCCCGTGCCGCCGCATCCCGCTCCGCCCGCCCAGGACCATCCGCCCAGCACCCGCGCACCTGACCGCACCCTGCACGCGCACCCCGCTCCCGCCCGGAGGTGGCACCATGGGCGACGATGCTGCCGGGCCCGACCGTCGCATCCGCGAGACGGGGCCCCGGCGCCGCCTCAGGAGGATCACCGGTGCGCTGCCCGATCAACGGCTGCCCGACGTCGACACCCCGAACCGCCCCCGCCGGAGACCGGTCGTGAGCGGCCCGAAGCTGCTGCGCGCGCCCGAGCAGCGGCGGGCCCGCGCCGGGATCACCGCCTGGCTCCTCGACGGCCTGCCCGGCGCATCCGGCGCGCACCCCGGTCCGCACGCCGAGACCGTGGGGAAGACGCACTCGTGGTGGCGCGTCATGTGCCTCACCGGCGTCGACTACTTCTCCACGCTCGGCTACCAGCCCGCCATCGCGGCCGTCGCGGCGGGCCTGCTGTCGCCGCTCGCGACGCTCGTCCTCATCCTCCTGACGCTGCTCGGCGCGCTGCCCGTCTACCGGCGGGTGGCGCGCGAGAGCCCGCGCGGCGAGGGATCCATCGCCATGCTCGAGCGCCTCCTCCCCTGGTGGGGCGGGAAGCTGTTCGTGCTCGTGCTGCTCGGGTTCGCGGCGACGGACTTCCTCATCACCATCACGCTGTCGGCGGCGGACGCGACCGCGCACGCGGTCGAGAACCCGTTCGCGCCGTCGTGGTTCGCGGGCAACGAGGTGCTCCTGACGCTCGTGCTCATCGCGGCGCTCGCCTTCGTGTTCCTCCGCGGGTTCCGGGAGGCGATCTCCATCGCGGTCGTGCTCGTGGGCGTCTTCCTCGCCCTCAACGCGGTCGTGATCGTCGTCTCCCTCTTCCACGTCGCCGGCAACCTCCAGGTCATCGACGACTGGTGGCTCGCGCTCACGGCGCAGCACGGCAACCCGCTCGTGATGGTAGGCATCGCGCTCATCGTCTTCCCGAAGCTCGCGCTCGGCCTCTCCGGCTTCGAGACGGGCGTGGCGGTGATGCCGCAGGTGCGCGGCGAGGACGACGCCGACGGGGTGCCGCGCACGCGGATCCACGGCACGAAGCGGCTGCTCGCGACGGCGGCGCTCATCATGAGCGCGTTCCTCATCACGTCGAGCTTCGTGACCACGCTCCTGATCCCGCAGGCCGAGTTCCAGCCGGGCGGCAAGGCCAGCGGCCGGGCGCTCGCGTACCTGGCGCACCAGTTCCTCGGCGACGGCTTCGGCACGCTCTACGACATCAGCACGATCTGCATCCTCTGGTTCGCGGGCGCCTCCGCGATGGCCGGGCTCCTCAACATCGTGCCGCGCTACCTGCCGCGCTACGGCATGGCGCCGCACTGGGCCGCGGCGGTGCGCCCGCTCGTGCTCGTGTTCACGGCCATCGCGGTGCTCGTGACGGTCGTGTTCCAGGCGGACGTGGACGCGCAGGCGGGCGCCTACGCGACCGGCGTGCTCGTGCTCATCACCTCGGCCTCGGTCGCGGTCACGCTGTCGGCGCGGAAGGCCGGGCAGCGCAAGCGCATGGTCGGCTTCGCGGCCATCGCAACGGTGTTCGCGTACACGACCGTGGTGAACGTGATCGAGCGGCCGGACGGCGTGCGCATCGCGGCGCTGTTCATCCTCGGGATCCTCGTGGTCTCGATCGTGAGCCGCGTGCAGCGCTCCTTCCAGCTGCGCGCGACCTCGCTCACGATGGACGAGCAGGCGCGCGCATTCGTCATCGAGGACGCGGAGGACTACGGCGCGGTGAGCATCATCGCCCACGAGCCGGACGAGCCCGACGAGGCGCTGACGGAGGCCGAGCAGGTCGCCGAGTACCGCCGGAAGGCGAGCGACGAGCGGCGCGACAGCGGGATCCCGGCGCGAGCGCCCGTGATCTTCCTCGAGGTGACGCACGGCGACTCGTCCGAGTTCGAGGAGGACCTCGTGGTGCGCGGCATCGTGCGCTGCGGCTTCCGCGTGCTCCAGGTCACGAGCGGCAACGTCCCCAACACGATCGCGGCCGTGCTCCTCGCCGTGCGCGACCTCACCGGAGTGAAGCCCGGCGTCTACTTCGAGTGGACGGAGGGATCGCCCGTCGGCAACCTCCTCCGCTTCCTCGTGACGGGCACGGGCGAGGTCGCCCCGGTCACGCGCGAGGTGCTGCGGCGGGCGGAGCCGGTGCGGTCGCGCCGGCCGGACGTGCACGTGAGCTGAGGCGGCGGCGCGCCGGCCGAATGGCGGTGATGTCGAGCAACAACTCCGACGTCTCGTGCCGTGGGCAGCTGTTGGACGAGCGCGAGCGCGTAGTTAGTCGTACGTCAAGGTCCCCTAGATGCCCATAGCCACCACGAAACGTCTCGGTCGCGTCGTGAAGCCCGTCATCACGGGGATCGGGTGGTGCGCTCCCCTCCGCGATCTGGAGCAACCCCTTGCGTCACTTGACGCGGGCGACCAAGGTCGATTCCCAAGAGCCTGCTGACGACCACGAAGGAGCGCACATGACCTGGCACCATCGACTCCGTCCAGACGCGATGACCGGAGCGTGCCTCATCGGGCTCCTCGCGCTCACGGGATGCACCAGCGGCCCGACCGGCGAAGAGGGAGACCCGAGCTCGGCGTCGACGCTCGCCCCTGCGGTCCCGGAAGCGACGCCGAGTGATGCGGAGCAGTTCTCATCGCTCGAAGCATCCGTGAACCGCAAGTTCTCCTCGTGGGAGCACGCCGGGGACTTCACAGGCAGCGCGGCCGAGCTGGCGGAGGTGCCTCGAACTGATACGGCTGTGGCCACCATCGAGCCGGGTAGCGGGAGCGTCGTTGACGTGACGCTGCCTGCTTCGAGCGATCCGGCGGCGAAGAAGGTCGTCATGACCGTCACGTGCACAGGGAGCGAGAACTACTGGATCAACGTCGCGCAGCCCAACCCCAACCGCGTGGGGACCACATGCGGTACGGAAGGCAGAGGCATCTACGGCGTCCCCCTCGACGATCCGACCGCCCCGACGAAGCTCGAGATCACGATCCCCGATGGCAGCCGTTTCTGGCTGTCGACCTACTACACGAGGGAATAAGAAGCATCATGACCATGACACGCACATCCGTCGTTGCACGAAGCGCTTCCACCGTAGGCATCGCCGCTCTTCTCCTCCTCTCCGGAGGTACCGCAGCGCAGGCGGTCGGCGCTGGCACGAACTCCGAGTGCTCAGGAGATGGGCCCGACATCGCCGTCTCCAACGTCTCCGATACGTACGTACCCGGCAACCTGCGGATCTATGGCGACAGCGGCGCGGTCCTCTCTATCGAATCGGGCCAGTCATCCGAGGTGCATGCGGATGTCAGCGTGTCCGGCACGGTGACCGCCGACGCTGTCGTGGCATCGGCGAGCGTGACCGCGGGGGTGACGCTGGGCGTTGCGCAGACCATCACCCAGAGCGCCTCCGCGTCCTACACGGTCCCGGAAGGGCTGAACGGGCAGTACATCGAGCTCGGCTCCGCCGGCAAGGCCTTCTCGTGGACGGCGACCACATACAACCGGGCATGCGTGGTGACCGACACCCAGGGCGGGAACAGCGTCGCGCCGACAGCCAACGCGTACGTGACCAAGAGCTGGTGACGACCGGCAGGCGAGCCGCCGTCTCAGAGAGAGACGCCATCCTCCGCGCTCGGCAGGCGGGCGGGCTGCCGGGCCGAGACCGATGCGATGCCTCAGTCGCCACCGGCCGGCCTCTCGTCATGTTCGCCTGATCGATGACGAAGAGTGCCGCTCCCGATGCACCAGACCATCACTCGAGCCGCGCCTGCGGACGAGGGACCCCGGGCGACTCGTCGGAGTTCGAGGAGGACCTCGTGGTGCGCGGCATCGTCCGCTGCGGCTTCCGCGTGCTCCAGGTCACGAGCGGCAACGTCCCCAACACGATCGCGGCCGTGCTCCTCGCCGTCCGCGACCTCACCGGAGTGAAGCCCGGCGTCTACTTCGAGTGGACGGAGGGGTCCCCCGTCGGCAACCTCCTCCGCTTCCTCGTGACGGGCACGGGCGAGGTCGCCCCGGTGACCCGCGAGGTGCTGCGGCGTGCGGAGCCGGTGCGGGCGCGGCGGCCGGACGTGCACGTGAGCTGACGCGGCGACGGGCCGGTCAGGCGCGCGGCGGCTCCTGCGCGGAGCGGAGGCGCGCGGCCAGGACGCCGGCCGCCGCGCGCAGCTCCTCCGGCGCGACGACCGTGATCGGGGCGTCGAAGCGGGCCACGGCGGCGAGGACCCCGGTCCACGACCACGAGCCGACGGTGATCCGCGTCGACGTCGCCGACACCTCCTCCATCTCGCCGTCGCCGATCCACAGGGCGACCTCGCGGGCGGGCAGCTCGACGAGCAGCTCACCGGTGCAGGGCCAGCGGTCCTCCGCCGCGGATCCCTTCGCCCGGGCCGCGAGGAACGTGCGCGCCTCCGTCGCGGGCAGCTCCCGCGGCGCGAAGCGCGGGCCGGTGGGCGTGCGCGGCAGCATCCGGTCGAGCCGGAAGGTGCGCCAGTCGTCGCGGTCGAGGTCCCACGCCACGAGGTACCACCGCGAGCGCCGGGCGACGATCGCGTGCGGCTCGACGCGCCGGGGCGGCCCCGCCTCCTCGCCGACGCGGTCGAAGCGCAGGGTCAGCCGGTCGCGGACCGCGGCGCTCGCGGCCTCCAGCACCACCGGATCCACCCGTGGCTCAGCGCCCGGCCCCGGCTCCGGCTCCGCGCCCGTGAAGCGGATGCCGTCGATCCGGTGCCGCAGCCGCGACGGCATCACCTGCCGCACGGTCGCGAGGGCGCGCTCCGCGGCCTCGTCGACGTCGACGCCCATCGCGGGCACCGACTGGAGCGCGACGGCGATCGCCACGGCCTGCTCATCGTCGAACAGCAGCGGCGGCAGCTCCGACCCGGCGGCCAGCCGGTAGCCGCCGTCCGGCCCCTTCACCGAGCGGATCTCGTACCCGAGCTCGCGGAGGCGCTCGACGTCGCGGCGGACGGTGCGCGGCGTGACCTCGAGGCGCTCGGCGAGGATCCGCCCCGGCCAGTCGCGCCGGGTCTGCAGCAGCGACAGGAGGGACAGCATCCGCGACGAGCTCCCGATCATGGATCCAGTCTCGCGGGAGTGGAGGACCGCAGCTGTCCGCCACTGCCGGGAGGGTGCTCCTCAGCGGCCCGGATCCGGAGCCGCACCACCCAGCACGAGGAGACACCGTGAGCATCACGACCACCACCCACCTCAACTTCCGCGGCACCGCGCGCCAGGCGCTCGAGCTCTACCGGAGCGTCCTCGGCGGGGACGTCGTCGTCGCCACCTACGCCGACCTCGGCATGCCGGCCGAGGCGCCCGGCGCGGACAAGGTGGTCTTCGGCCAGCTCGAGACCGCCGACGGCCTCCGGCTCATGGCCTACGACGTGCCCGGCCATGACGACGCCGACGGCAGCGCGATCGCCGGCACGACGACGCGCGAGCAGGGCGCGACGATCACCGACCGCACCTTCTTCCAGTCGCTGCGGGGCGCGTCCCTCGCCGAGGTCGAGCGCTGCTGGGCGGGGCTCGCGGAGGGCGCGACCGTGATCGAGCCGCTCGCCGCATCCGCCTGGGCGGCGGGCTTCGGGATGCTCACCGACCGGTTCGGCGTGACCTGGGTCATCGACGTGCAGGCGCCGTCCGCCGGCTGACCCGACGGCGACGACGACGAGGCGGCCGACACCCGGAGGTGCCGACCGCCTCATCATGCGCGGGCTCCCGCGCCGTGGCGGGTGGAGGCTGCGCCTTCCTACAGGCGGCCCTCGCACTGGTGCGTCGGGCCGCCCGCGTACTTCACGCACCGCGCGACCGTGCCCTCCAGATGCCAGTGCTCACCGAGGTGGGCCCGGAAGTTGCTCGGGAAGATGCCCCAATCCCTGCTGCAGTCCGGGACCGGGTTGATCGTCGCACCCCAGCCCTGGGCGGTGGTGAAGTCGAGCGAGTTCCACCTGTTTCCCGGGGAGATGGGGATGCAGACCTTGTCGCTCGTGGGCGTGGGCCCGACCTGGACGGCCGTGTACTTGCTGGTCGTGACGAAGAGGTCGAACCCGTCGCCCCAGCCGTGATGCGCGAAGGCCTCGGGCTGCGCGCTCGCGGGCGGCGCCGCGACCGGCAGGGCGGTGAACGCGCCCGCCACGGCCAGAGCGCACGCGATCAGCCGCATGCCGCGGAGAGCGGGACGGCGGGACGCCGGGGGTGGCGTGGAGGAGTCAGGGATCATGGTGGACCTTCCGTGGTGAGGCGGGGTGAGCCGTCGCGGACGCGAGGCGGATGGACGGTAGCCGAGGACCCGGGACCTGCGCGCCCGCCCTCCCCCCGTCCGCCAGGCCACGTGCCGGGCCCCGACGTCGCAGGCCCCGGTCACGCGCGAGGTGCTGCGGCGGGCCGAGCCCGTGAGGGCCCGGCGGCCGGACGTGCACGTGAGTAGAGGCTCGGCACGACGACGCCGCGCCGCGCGGGCATGTCGCTCGTCGTCGGGAAGCGCGCCCGCCGCCCTACCGACCGGCGCCGCGCACCCCCGTCGTGCTCCGGATCCACGCCGCGTCCTGCGAGAGGAGGGCGTAGACGGAGACGCCGTGCGGGTCGTCCCGCTCGTCGCCGAAGCCCTGGGAGCAGAGGGCGCGGACGCGGCCGTCGACCAGGAGCGGACCGCCGGAGTCGCCGTCGTTCGGCACTCCGTTGATGCCCGTGACCTCCTGCGCCGCGCCGTGGAAGCCGTCGACCTCGGCGCCGGTGAGGCGGACGGTGGCCGCGTAGAGCCTCGTCGCCTGCTTCCCGTGCGCGCGGAAGCCGTAGCCCTCGATGGTCCCGGTGCCGGAGGCGGCCGCCCCGGATCGCAGGTCGAGGGGGGCGTACGCCGACAGGGGCGCGGGCGCGGCGAGGTGCATCAGCGCGATGTCGCCCTTCGGGGCCACGACCACGCGGTCCACGGGCGACGCGTCGCCCGAGTCCGTCACCGAGTTCGACTGGTACACGTCGATGTCGTCGGTGTCCCCCGTGCACTGCCGCGCGGTGAGCACCCAGGAGGCGTCGACCTGCACGCCCGTGCAGTCCTCCTCCCGCCCCGCGGCGATCGTGCCGCCGGTCTCGACGATCTGGACCGCCCACGGGGTGAACGGCGCGACGCGGCCGGCCACGATGTGGGACTGCGCCGGATCCGCGGTCGTCGGCGTGGGCGCGCCGCCCGACAGCCCCAGGGTGATGGCCACGCCGGCCACGAGCAGGTTCGCGAGCATTCCGTCTCCTTGGTGTTCGATTCGCGCGCGGATCGAGGTCCGGCGCAAGACGCGCGGGAGCCTGCCGTCGCACGGGCACCCGAAGCTGGTCGGTGTTCCACCCGTCCGGACAGGATGGGCGACAGGGGCGGACGCTGCCCGGCGAGTGCACACCCACCGACCAGCGGGAGCTTGCGCGGGGCTATTCGTTTGCGCCCAATGCATAGCTTCTCTAAGCTCGGGCCACACCCTGGGACGCGATCTGCCGATCGCCCTCGCATCGCGTACCGGTCCCGGGGAGCCAGCTGCACCGGATGTAAGACGCGTGAGGTGCGCACCCTCGAGGATCCGGATCGGTGCCGACACCCAGGAGGAACCCCGCATGGGACGCCTGATCTACGACTCGACGAGCCGCACCGAGATGGAGGACCGCGCGCTCGCGCACCTCCAGATCGTCATCACGAACAAGCTCCGCCGCAAGGAGGCCTTCGCCTTCTCGTGGAAGAACCCCGCAGCCGAGGGCGACGGCCGTCGCACCATCTGGATCGCACCGGAGATCCCCGTGGAGTTCGTCTACAGCGGTGGTCGGCCCCCGGCGATCAACGCCGCCTGGGTCGAGGCGCTCATGCAGACCGCGAACACCGCCGCCGGCCTGCACCTCGTCCCGGAGCCGGATCCGGCCGGCTGACCCACGGCGCCGGCGCACCTGGCGAGGCGGCAGGACGCGCGTCAGGCGAAGGCGTAGAGGTCGGGATCGGTCACGGCCGCCGGCAGCCCCTGCCACGTCCGATCATCGTCCGGGTGCTCTCGGACGGTGATGAGGACGGACGAGCGCCCGGTGACCAGGAAGGACACGACCTCGCGGCGCGCGGTCTCGAAGTCGACGAACGCGGCACCCGCCGTCACGGCGGCCGTGAGCTGCGCGCGGAGCACGGCGACGTCCTGGTCGGGGGAGAGGAAGAACGGCTCCCCGTCGATGAGGAGGTGGATGGATCGCATGGGACCCTGCTTTCTGCCGCAGCGGACGGCGGCCTCGGAGATCGAGCACGACCACCCACGGGGTCCAGGCAGGTAGGCCGACACGGCGACGATAGGCCGGCTGCCCGGGGAGCGTCCACGCTCGCGTGAACGCGAAAGGTCTCGTGCGCCCACCGGCCATCCGCGAGCGCGACGGGCCGGGTCGCTGGCCCGCCTGCCGTGCTCGCATGGCCGCGTGCGGGTCAAGCCCCGCGACGATTCGCGGCACCGCCACCAGCATGGGACCCGTGGGAAGGCCCGGCTCGAGCGCTCGGCCGTCATGTGGGGCGGCCACGTGCAGTTCGGACGGTGCACCACGGAAGATGCCCACAGGGGGCTGTTCGGCGATCCGAGCAGCCCCACGAGGCGCACGTCAACACGAGGGGGAACGACATGCCGATGCTCCATCTGAACCGCTACGGCGGTGCGCCGAAGCTCCACTCGGCCGTCGAGTCGACCTTCAGCGCCGTCTGGAACGCCGCCGGCGCCGAGCGCGGTCTCCTGCCCCTGTCCTGGCATCTCGCCGACCCGTGGAGCGGAGCGCACTTCGCCGCATCCGCCGCCGGCCATCCCGAGCAGCACCGCCGGGAGATCGTGGAGTCCTGGATCGTGCAGCTCGGCCTCGTCGACGAGGTGGATCCGCTCACGGAGCCGCTCAAGCGCTGCGGCGACGAGATGGTCTGGACGGGATCCGTCGACGGCGTGACCTTCCAGCTGACCTACCCGGCCGAGGGGACCACGTGGTGGTCGTCGCCGGGGGACGCGGCCGCGCCCGCGGGCTGAGGCACCGCCTCCGGGCGGCTCGCTGACACGGCGACACCGCCCCCGCATTGGCCACGGGACGGCATCTCGCCTATCGTTCACCTGAACGATAACGAGGAGGGCCCGTCCCGATGCCATCGATCGTCACCACCCGCACCGCATCCGCGGACGCGAGCTCGCGCTCCATCCGCGTCGTGGACCGCGCCGCGCGCCCCGACCGGCCGGCCGCGCCCAGCCGCCGCGCCGTCCTCGCGGGCACCGCCGGGATCGCCGGGCTCGGCCTGCTCGCCCTCACCGGATGCGCCACCGGCGCGAACAGCACGACCATCCCCGAGGCCGCCGCCACCGGCACCGCCGCCCGCGGGGGCCGCCTCCGCATCGCGCGGCCGGCCGCATCCGCCGCCGAGACCCTCGACTCCGCCAGCTCGCTCTCGGCGTACGAGTACCTCGGCGCCCTCTACAACCGGCTCGTGAGGCTCGATGAGAAGGGACAGACGATCCCCGACCTCGCCGAGGAGTGGGCGGCGAGCGCCGACGGCGCCACCTGGACCTTCCGGCTCCGCCGCGGGGTGCGCTTCCACGACGGGTCGACCTTCACGGCGGCCGACGCGATCGCCTCGATCCAGCACATCCTGGATCCGGCGACGGCCTCCCCGCAGGGCGGCGTGCTCGCGGCCATGATCGGCACCGACAGCATGTCGGCCCCCGACCCGTACACGCTCCGGTTCCAGCTGCTCACCCCGAACGCGGAGTTCCCGTCGCTGCTCACGGCCTACCAGTGCTACATCGCGCCGGCCGCCGCCATCGGCACGATCGGTCGCACGGGGATCGGCACGGGCCCGTTCCGCCTCTCCTCCTTCCACCCGGCCGGATCCGGCAGCGTCGAGGCCTTCGAGGACCACTTCGCCGGCCGCCCCGTGCTCGACGGCATCGACTTCTCCTCCATCCAGGACACGACGGCCCGCGTCAACGCGCTGCTCGCCGGGCAGATCGACCTCATCTCGCAGACGAACCTCGACTTCGCGACCGCCCGCGTCGTCTCGGCCTCGAGCCGGGCGACGGTCGCGCGGGTGGTGGACGCGCAGTGGTACACGATCCCGATGCTCGCCACGAGCGACGAGTTCCGGGACCCGCTCGTGCGGCAGGCGATGAAGCTCGCGTACGACCCCGAGCAGATCGTCGCCACGGCCCTGCAGGGCACCGGCACGCCGGCGCGCGACAACCCGGTGCCGCCGTCGCTCGCCGCGTTCGTGGACGTCGAGCGCCCCTACGACCCCGACCAGGCCAAGGCGCTGCTCGCGAAGGCCGGCATGGCGGGCCTCAAGACGGAGATCCACACCTCCAGCTACGAGTCGGTCTTCACGCCCATGGCCGTCGCGTACCGCGACCAGGTGAAGGCGGCGGGCATCGACCTCACGGTGCGGAGCTCCTCCGCCGACTCCTACTACACGGAGATCTGGATGCAGAAGCCGCTCATGGTGAGCTACTGGTTCACCGGCCGGCCCATCGACCAGGTGCTGAACCAGATCTTCCGCACCGGGTCCTCCTACAACGAGAGCGCCTGGTCGAACCCCACGTTCGACGCGCTCCTCGACGACGCCCGCGCCACCATGGACGACGCGAAGCGGCTGATGCTCTACCAGGACGCCCAGCGGCTCGTCGTGGAGGACAGCGCGGACATGACGCCCATGTTCGGCGACCGGCTCGTCGGCATCTCGCGCGACGTCGTCAACTACCGCGAGCACGGCTTCGAGTTCGACCACCTCACGATCGGGTTCCGCGCGTGACCGCGTCGCTGGCCGTCGTCCGCCGCGTCGGCACGGCGCTCCTCACGATCGTGCTCGCCTCGCTGTTCGTGTTCCTCGCCGTGCAGCTGCTGCCGGGCGACGTGGCGCAGCAGCTCCTCGGCCAGAACGCGACGCCCGAGGCGGTCGCGACCCTCCGCGAGTCGCTCGGGCTCGACCGGAACGTGTGGCTGCGCTACGGCGACTGGCTCCTCGGCGCCGCGCGCGGCGACTTCGGCACCTCGCTCGTGAGCGGGGACCCGGTCGCGCCGACGCTGCTCCTCGCCTTCCGCAACAGCATGCTCATCGCGATACCGGCGATGCTCGTCGGCGTCACCGTCTCGCTCGCGCTCGGCGTGGTCGCGGGCGTCCGCCGCGGGCGCCGCATCGACTCGGTGATCAGCGTCGTGAGCCTCGTGGTGATGAGCGTGCCCGAGTTCATGGTCGCCACCGTGCTGGTGCTCGCGTTCGCCATCGCGATCCCCGTCTTCCCCGCCGTGGTGCTCCGCGGCAGCGACGCCACGGTCGCCGAGCTCCTGCCCTCGGTGGGGCTGCCCGTGATCGTGCTGACCCTCGCGATGGCGGCCTACATCGTGCGCACCATGCGGTCGTCGACCATCGACGTGATGGCGTCGGAGTTCATCACGACGGCCGAGCTCAAGGGCCTCACGACCCGGCAGGTGGTGTGGCGGCACGCCGTGCCGAGCGCCCTGCTGCCGACGCTCAACGTGGTCGCGCTCAACGTCGCGTGGCTGCTCGGCGGCGTCGTCGTGGTCGAGAACGTCTTCAACTACCCGGGCATGGGGAAGCTGATGCTCGAGTCCGTCTCCACGCGCGACCTGCCGACCATCCAGGCGATCGCCCTCCTGAGCGCCGGCGTGTACGTGGTCTGCAACCTCGCGGCCGACCTCGCCGCCCTCGCCCTCGATCCCCGGCTCCGCACGAGGCAGCGTCCCCGGCGCCTGCCGCGCGGCGCCCGACGGAAGGCCCGCGCATGACCGCCCCCGCATCCGCCCGGCCCGCCGGGTCGAGCCGTCCGACCGGCCCGACCGGTCGCATCCGCGCGTGGCTGGCGCCGCTCCGGGGATCCACCGCGCTCGCCATCGGGCTCGGGCTCATCGCGCTGCACGTGGTGCTCGCGGTGCTCGCGCCGTGGATCGCCGGGCACGACCCCGTGGTCACCGACTCGGGCGACGTGCTCTCCGGCACGACCTGGGCGCACTGGCTCGGCACCGACCAGTACGGGCGCGACATCCTCTCCCGCACGCTCAACGGCGGCCGGTACGCGCTCGTCGTGACCTTCCTCGCGACGACCATCGCGGTCGCGATCGGCACGGTCGTCGGCTGCGTCACGGCGTACGCGGACGACTGGTCCGACGAGGTCGTGATGCGCGTCGTCGACGCGCTGCTCAGCATCCCGTCGATCCTCGCGCTGCTCGTGGTGGTGACGGTGTTCGGATCCGGCCTCTGGGTCATCGTGCTCGCCGTGACCGTCGTGTACGCGCCCGCTGTGACCCGCGTGGTGCGGGGCGCCGCGCGGACCGTGATCACGCAGGACTACGTCACGGCCGCCCGCGCCCGCGGCGAGCGCCCGCTGAGCATCGTGTTCCGCGAGATCCTGCCGAACGTGCTCGACGTGGTGCTCGTGGAGTACGCGATGCGCGCGTCGTGGATCGTGCTGCTCATCTCCTCGCTCTCGTTCCTCGGCTTCGGCGCGAACCCGCCGACGCCCGACTGGGGGCTCATGGTGCAGGAGAACCGCACCGCCCTGACCGTCGTGCCCATGGGCACGCTCGCGCCGATCGTCGCGCTCGCGACCCTCGTGATCGGCCTCAACCTCAGCGCCGACGGGCTCAGCAAGTCGCTCGGCGTCGACCGCGCGCAGAAGGGGATGGCATGAGGCCCGGGACCGTCGAGGACACCCTGACCGGGGCCGTGCGCCTCGGCACCGTCGTGCGCGTCGCCGACCTGGCGATCTCGTACTCGAGCGGGACCGCGGACGTGCCCGTCGTGCGCGGCGTGAGCTTCGAGATCCGCGCCGGGCGCGCGCTCGGGCTCGTCGGCGAGTCCGGCAGCGGCAAGTCGACCGTGGCGCGCACGCTCCTCGCGCACCTGCGCCGCGGATCCCGCGTCGTCGGCGGCAGCGTGGAGGTCGGCGGGGACGACGTGTTCGCCCTGTCCCCCGCCGCGATCCGCGAGCTCCGCGGCGGCACCGCGGCCGTCGTGGCGCAGAACGCCGGCCAGTCGCTCACGCCCTCCATGCGCGTGGGCCGCCAGCTCCGCGAGGCGCTCGAGAGCCACGGCCTGCCGAGCGACGACGAGCGGGTGCAGGAGCTGATCCGGCTCGTGCGCCTGCCCGACCCCGCGACCATCGTGCGCCGCTACCCGCACCAGCTGTCCGGCGGGCAGCAGCAGCGCATCGCGATCGCCATGGCCGTCGCGGCCCGCCCCCGCGTGCTGGTGCTCGACGAGCCGACCACCGCGCTCGACGTGGTGACGCAGGCGGCCGTCCTCACCCTGATCCGCGAGCTCGCGCTCGAGCTCGGCATGGCGGTGCTGCTCGTCAGCCACGACCTCGGCGTCGTCTCGACGATGGTCGACGAGATCGCCGTGATGCGCGACGGCGTCATCGTGGAGCACCGGCGGACGGCGGATCTGTTCGCCTCGCCCGCGCACCCGTACACGCGGGAGCTGCTGGCCGCGATCCCGGGCGGCCCGCGCGCCGGATCCGCGGACGCCGCGACGCCCGCACCCGCCCCCGTGCCGCCGGTCGTCGTCGCCGACGGCCTCGTCGTCCGCTACGGCCGCGGCCTGCCGCCGGCCGTCTCGGACGTGTCGTTCACGATCGCGCCGCGCGAGACGCTCGCCGTCGTGGGCGAGTCCGGCAGCGGCAAGACCACGCTCGCGACCGCGCTCGCCGGCCTCGTGCCCACGGAGTCCGGCACCTTCCGGTTCCAGGGCGACGGCGTCGAGGGCGACCTGACCTCCGCGGTCGCGCACCGGCCGCTCGACCTGCGCCGCGCGGTGCAGCTCGTGTTCCAGAACGCGGACACCTCGCTCAACCCCAGGCGCACCGTCGGCGCGGCCATCGCGCGGCCGCTGAAGCTGTTCACCGGCAGCGCGTCGCCGGAGCGCGTGGGCGAGATCCTCACCGAGGTGGGCCTGTCGCCGGACTTCGCCGGCCGGCTCCCCGGGCAGCTCTCCGGCGGCCAGCGGCAGCGCGTCGGGATCGCCCGGGCGCTCGCTGCGGGGCCGCAGCTGGTGATCGCCGACGAGATCACGACCGCGCTCGACGTGCGCGTGCAGGCGGAGATCCTCCAGCTGCTCGCCGACCTGCGGCGCGACAAGGGCCTCAGCTGCCTCTTCATCAGCCACGACCTCGCCGTCGTGCGCGGGGTCGCCGACCGCGTGGCCGTGATGACGGGCGGGCGCATCGTGGAGGTCGGCCCGACCGAGCGCGTCTTCGCCGGGCCGAACCACCCGTACACGCGGCAGCTGCTCGACGCGACGCTGGAGCCCGGCGCCACCGAGCTGCCGGTCGTCCAGGACGTGCGCGCCACCTGGCGCGACGCCGCGGGTGGAGGGTGGAGGGAGCTCGGCGACGGGCACCGGATCCGGGACTGGGAGGACGCACGATGACCGACGCCGCAGCGGGGACGACCGCGACCGGAGCCGACGACGGCGCGGACGGCGCCGACGGCGTCACGCATCGCGACGTCTGGATCCCGATGCCCGACGGCACGCCCCTCCACGCCCGCATCTGGTCGCGCGCGGGCGACGGGCCCGTCCCCGCGCTCCTCGAGTACCTCCCCTACCGGCTCGACGACTGGACCGCCCCGCGCGACAGCGAGCGGCACCCCTGGTACGCCGCGCACGGCTACGCCTCCATCCGCGTCGACATCCGCGGCACCGGATCCTCCGACGGCCTGTTCGTCGACGAGTACTCCGCCCAGGAGCTCGACGACGGCGTCGCGGTGATCGAGTGGATCGCGGCGCAGGACTGGTGCACGGGCGCGGTCGGCATCTTCGGCATCTCGTGGGGCGGCTTCAACGGCCTGCAGCTCGCGGCCCGCGCGCCCGAGGCCCTGAAGGCCGTCGTCACGGTCTGCTCCACCGACGACCGCTACGACAACGACGTGCACTACATGGGCGGCGCGGTGCTCGGCATCGACATGGCCGCGTGGGGCGCGACGATGTTCGCCTTCAACTCCCGGCCGCCGCGGCCTGAGGTCGTGGGCGAGGGCTGGGTGGAGCGCTGGCGCGAGCGCCTGGATCCCGGCCGGCCGATGACGCCGACCTGGCTCGCGCACCAGGAGCGCGACGACTACTGGCGGCACGGCAGCGTGGGCGAGGACCACGCGGCCATCACCGCACCGGTGCTCGCGGTCGGCGGGTGGGCGGATCCGTACCGCGACGCCGTCCTGCGCCTGGTGGAGAACGTGTCCGCGCCGGTGAAGGGCATCATCGGGCCGTGGTCGCACCAGTACCCGGACCGCGGCCTGACGCCCGGCCCGTCGATCGGCTTCCTGCAGGAGACGCTGCGCTGGTGGGACCGCTGGCTGAAGGGCGTCGACACCGGCGTGGAGGCGGATCCCGCGCTCCGCGCCTTCCTCAGCGACTCCGAGCCGCCCGCCACCAGCTACCCCGAGCGCACCGGCCGATGGGTCGCCGCCGCGTCGTGGCCGCCACCGGCGTCCGTCTCGGCGTCGCCCGTGCTGCCGCTCGACGTGTTCCACGGGCCGGCCACCGTGGGCGACCCCGTCGTGGTCCGCTCGCCCCAGCACACCGGGCTCGATGCCGGCCGCTTCTTCCCGTTCGGCAACGCCACCGACCTGCCGCCGGACCAGCGCGCCGAGGACGGCCTCTCGGTCTGCTTCGACCTGCTGCTCGACGAGCCGCTCGACGTGCTCGGCAACGTGCTCGTCGACCTCGCGGTCACGAGCGACCTGCCCGACGCGAACGTCGTGGTGCGGCTCTGCGACGTCGCGCCCGACGGCGCATCCACCCTCGTCACGCGCGGCGTGCTGAACCTCAACAAGCGGATCGACCGCGCCCGGATCGACCCGATGGTGCCGGGCGAGGAGGCGGTCGTGCGCGTGCCGCTCGTCTCCACGGGCCACTCGTTCCCGGCCGGGCACCGGCTGCGCATCGCGGTGTCGTCGGCGTACTGGCCGTGGATCTGGCCGCACGCCCGCGAGGCGACCCTCGCCGTCGCGCCCTCCCGCAGCGCCGTGACCCTGCCCGTCTGGACGCGCCGCGAGGACGACGGCGTGCGCTTCGAGGCGGCCGTGCAGGCGACGCCGATCGCGATCCAGCGGATCCCCGACGCGTCGGGCATGCCCGAGCGCAGCGTCTCCCACGACGTGGCGACCGGCGAGTGGACGCTCGACGTCGACCCCGGCTACGGCGGATCCCGGGTCTACCCGGACGGCCTGGTCTTCACCGAGTCGAGCCGCGAGACGTACCGGATCACCGAGGGCGACCCGACCTCGGCCGTCGCCGAGTCGCGCTGGGCCATCGGCCTCGAGCAGCCGACCTGGCGCGCGCGCCTCGAGACGACCTCGCGCGTGACCGCCGACGCGGACGCCTTCCGCGTCGTCAACACGCTGAAGGCGTGGGCGCGCGACGGCGGCCCGGACGCGCCCGATGTGCTCGTCGCCGACCGCGTGTTCGACGACCGCGTGCCGCGGACCTCCGCATGACGGCCGGGACGACCGCGACGAACGGCACGGCCGCGACCGCCGGCCGCGGCAGGCGCGAGAAGCCCGAGGTGCGGCGGGCGATGATCGTCGAGGCGGCGCGCGCGGTGATCCTCCGCCAGGGCCTCACCGCCACCGGCCTCCGCGACATCGCGGCCGAGGGCGCCGTCTCGGTCGGCACCGTCACGTACCACTTCGCGAGCGTCGCGGAGATCCTCGACGAGGTCGTGGCGCTGGAGACCGACCGGTTCTACGCGGGGACCGTCGAGGCGGTCGACGCGGCTCCGGATCCGGTGCACGGCATCCGCCTGCTCGTCGAGCCGCTGTTCGACGGCACCGACGCGTCGGAGGCGCACTGGCGGCTCTGGTCGGACTACTGGACCGCCGTCGCGCGGAAGCCCGCCCTCACGCCCGAGCGCCTCGAGCGCCTCCGCGTGTGGGAGGCGTGCCTCGTGCGCACGATCCGCCGCGGCGTCGAGGGCGGCGTCTTCCGGCAGGTGGACGCCCCCGAGGTCGCGCTCAAGCTCGCGGCCTACAGCGACGGCATCGCCACGCAGCTGTCGCAGAAGGTCCCGGGCCTCGACGACGCCCGCGCGCTCGAGTGGATCTGGACCCTCCTCGACGCGGAGCTGGCCGACGGGACGCCGCTCTTCCGCTGAGGCGCGCGCGGCCGGGCGCCCACCGGGCCATGATGATCGAGGCGACGCGGCCCGACGGCACGCGGACGCCGACCCGCCCACCGCCGAACGCCCGGAGGACCCATGCTCATCGAACCCGTCGACGCCGCCCGCGCGCACGTCAGCAGCCACGTCGATCCGGACGACTTCGACGCCTTCTGGGCCGACACCCTCGCCGAGGCCGGGAGCCACGACCTCGACGTGCGGCTCGCGCCCGTGGAGACCGACCTCGCGCTCGTCGACGTGCAGGACGTGACCTTCGCCGGATCCGGCGGCACCGACGTGCGCGCCTGGCTCCGCACCCCCGCGGGCGCGACCGGCCCGCTGCCCACGGTCGTCTCGTTCGTCGGCTACGGCGGCGGGCGCGGACGCGCCGAGGAGACCCTGATCTACGCGGCCGCCGGCTTCGCGCACCTGCAGATGGACACGCGCGGCCAGGGCTCGTACTGGAGCGCCGGCGACACCGCCGACCACGGCGAGGCCGGCCCCGCGATCCCCGGCTTCATGACCCGGGGCATCGCGTCGCGCGAGTCCTACTACTACCGCCGCCTCTTCACCGACGCCGTGCGCGCGGTCGACGTGGCGCGGTCGCTCGACGTGGTGGATCCGTCGCGCATCGCCGTGCAGGGCGGCAGCCAGGGCGGCGGCATGGCCCTCGCGGTCGCCGGGCTGCGCGAGGACATCGCGGCCGTCTCCGCCTACGTGCCGTTCCTCTGCGACATCGAGCGGGCCACGCACATCACCGACGCGTACCCGTACCACGAGGTCGTCGACTACCTGAAGACGCACCGGGGCCGCGGCGAGGACGTGCACGCGGTGCTGCGGTACTTCGACGGCGTCGCGTTCTCGCGCCGCGCGACCGCGCCCGCGCGCTTCTCGGTGGGCCTCATGGACGCGACCTGCCCGCCGTCCACGGTCTACGGCGCGTTCAACGCGTACGCGGCCGAGAAGGAGATCGTCGAGTGGGAGTACAACGGCCACGACGGCGGCGGCATCGACGACGAGCTCGGCACGCTGGCGTTCCTGCGGCGGCGGATGGGGTGACGCGGGCGCGCCCGGATCCGGTCGCGGATCCGCTCGTGGCCGGGCCCGCGGATCCGTGCACGGATGGGGGCGCGACCCGCCCCGAGGTCGGCGGTTCCGCGTAGCCTGGGAGCACCTCGCCGGTGGAGCGAGCGGACCGGGAGGACGTCATGCCCCGGCCCCGCATCCGCCCCGCGAAGCCCGGCAGGTCGAGCAAGCCCGGGCCCCCGCCGCCGTCCGTGGCGGCGCGCGTGGCCGCCGATCCGGCGCAGAAGGACGTCCTCGTCGAGGAGGTGCTGCTGCTCGTGGGCGTGGCGCTCCGGCTGCAGATGGAGAACCTGATCATCATGCGCACCCTGCGCGAGCGGCGCGCGTTCGACGAGGAGTCGCTCATCGAGGCGCTCCGCGGGGAGCTGGCGGAGCTCACGGGCGAGAAGCGCGGCGAGGCCGAGCGGCTGCGCATGGCCACCGAGCGCGCGGCGCTCCGCGACGGCAAGGGCATGCGGCCGGACGACTACCGCGAGGGCGACGTGCCGGGGCTCCGGCTGCGGGCCGAGATCGCGGAGGAGATCGTGGAGCGGCTCGGCGCGCTGTCGCGGGATCCGGAGGCGCTCCGCGAGGTGCTCGTCATCGCGCGCGACTCGGCGCTCGAGCAGATCGTGCGCGCGCGGCTCAGCCCGCAGCTGCTGCCCGGCGCGTTCCCCGCGGAGGGGCGCGACGACCGGGTCGGCGAGCTGCGCGACGAGCTCGCGCGGCTGGCGGCGGAGCGGGAGCGCGCCGAGGAGCGCGCGGGCACGCGGGATCCGGCGCGGAGCCGCACGCGGATCCCGGCCCGAGGGCGACCGCAGAAGGTGTGACCGCGCTGCTGCGCGGGCGGCAGCGGGTCAGGGCGCGAACGCGAACCGCGGCTCGACGCGCTCGCCGGTCGCCGCATCCGCCGCGAGGCTGCCGATGAGCGGCGCGAACTTGGCGCCGTGGCCGGAGCAGGGCGAGACGATCGTGATGCCCTCCATCCGGTCGATCACGAAGTCCTCCGTGGGCGTGCTCGTGAACAGGCACGTCGACTCGGCGTACGGCACCGGTTCGACGCCCGGCAGGTTGCGGCGCACCCAGTCGACGACGCGGGCGCGGTTCGCCGGATCCACGCGGCCGTCCTGATGCGCGGCCGACGGGATCACGCGCCCGCCGTCGAACTCGGCGACCTTGTGGCCGCGGCCCTCCACGTCGCGGCCGCCGGGCAGCGCGTAGACCTGCATGCGCTCGTCCATGTGGATCGAGGTGGGGACGGATCGGGCGGGCGGGCCATCCCGATACGGACTCTGCCGATACGGACTCTGCCGATACGGGAAGTGGAACACCTGCTCCTGCCGCACGCGCAGCGGCGGGATGCGGTCGAGGGCGGCGCGCGGGAACGGCAGCGCGGCCAGGAGCTCGGGCAGCCAGCCGCCCGCGCCCACCACGACGCTGTCGCCGTCGACGCGGCGCCCGTCGTCGGAGGCCACCTGGAAGCCGGCGCCGGCGCGCTCCACCGACGCGGCCGTCCAGCCCTCGTGCACCACGGCGCCGTGCGCGACGGCCAGGTCGAGCATCGTGCGCACGGCGACCTCGGCGTCGACCACGCCGGCGGCCGGGTGGAAGAGCACGTCGGAGTCGAAGGTCATCTCGGGCCAGCGGTCCTCGGCCGCGCGCGCGGACATCAGCTCGTGGTCGATCCCGACGCGCTCGAGCACGCGCGCGAGCTCGGCCGGGCGGCGCACGAGGCCCGAGTCGACGGATCCGGTCGGTGTCACGATCCGCGTGCCCGTGCTGCGCTCGAGCCGGTCCCAGAGCACGCGGGCGTCGCGCATCAGGCGCACGTAGAAGGGGTCGGGGTAGGCGTAGCGGAGGATGCGCGCGGATCCGTGGGAGCTGCCCCGCATGCTCGCCGGCCGGTCGCGCTCCAGCACCGTGACCTCGTGCCCGCGGCTCGCGAGCTGCCAGGCGGTGGCCGCCCCGGCGAGCCCGGCGCCGATGACCACGTGGTGGGTCGCGCGCCCGCGCCCGGTGGATCCCGTCATGCGGCCAGGCTACGGTCGCGCCCCCGCTTCCGGGTGCCGGGCCCGGGAGCCGTAAGCCCGCCGCGAGCCGCGGGCCGGGCGAGGAGCCGACGGGCGTCGGTCCGTGAGGGTGGATCCCGGGCGCACCCGCGCCGTTCCCGCCCGCGTGATAGGTCAGACGTTCGTCTGGCGTTCACTCGCGGGCCCTGTGAGCGGCCGCCCTGCCCACGCACGGCGCCCTACCGTCTCCTCGCGGGCTCCCCCCGCCCCGACAAGGAGGTGCGTCACCATGTCACGCCGAACGAAGACGATCCGGATCCTCTTCCCACCGAAGCTCCTCGCGACCCTCGCGATCGGCTCCCTCACCGCCCTCGGCCTCGCCTTCACCGGCCCGGCCCACAGCGCGAGCGCGGAGGAGAGCACCCCGCAGGCACGCGTCGCCGCATCGATCGAGCACGGCCAGCTCCAGCAGGACGTCGGGTCCGGCCGCCTCACGGATGCGACGGCCACCGGCATCGCAGGTCAGCACATCCCCGCGTCGCCCACGGATGGTGCGATCGCCGAGCAGAAGCTCTTCGGCATCCACTGGCCGGAGATCCGCATCCACATCCACATCCCACTTCCCCCCGTCCACATCCACATCCCGCACATCCACGTCCCGTCCATCAACATCCACATCCCCATCCACGTCCCGCTCCCCCACATCGACCTCCCGCCGATCCACATCCCGCCGGGCGGCCACCGCCCCTGATCGCGCCGGTCGTCCCCACCACCACCCTGTGGAGGTCGCGCCGCGGGCACCAGGCTGGCGTCGCGTCGTCGCGACGGCTGCCTGGCTGAGGGTCGGGCCGGAGGATCGCCTCCGGCCCGGCCCTTCGTCGGACCTGCGCTCCACCACGACCGGAGATGCCCGGCGGCGGCGACCGCGGATGCGGGGCAGATCAGTCGAGCGCGATCCCCACGATGACCGCCAGCAGGCCGACCACCGCGAAGGGCAGGGCGGCGAGGTACATCGAACGCGGTGCCGGCTCGTTCGTCCGGGACGTGTGGTTCAGCGTGCGGAAAAAGCCGATCCCCATCCCGATGGTGCAGACGATGGTCACGACCTGCAGCGCCTTCGCCAGCGGGTCACCCACGGGCCCGCCTCCGCAGCCGGATCCCCCGCACGGCCGCCCAGCCGAGACCCGCGAGCCCGAACGGCGCGAAGATGCCGGCGCAGAGCCAGGCCGGGGCCTCCCAGCGGAACCCGCCCTCGACCTCGTCCGTGTCGCCCGCGCCCATGCCGCCTCCGCCCCCGCCCCCGCGCAGCGTCGGCTCGCGGCGTCCCCTCCATCGCGGCCGACCGGGGCGCGTCCGGCTGCCGCCCGTCCGGGAGGATGGACGCATGACCGCACCCGTCACGCTCACCGCCCGCGCGCTCCTCCTCGACATGGACGGGACGCTCGTCGACTCGACGGCGCTCGTGGAGGAGATCTGGACGATGCTCGCGCGGCGCTTCGGCCACGACCCCGCGGACCTGATGCGGCGGATCCACGGCGTGCGCGCCGCCGACAGCATCGCCCGGTTCGCGCCCGCCGGCAGCGACGTGCCCGCCCTCCTCGCCGAGCTCGACCGGCTCGAGCTCGACGGCAGCCCCGCGACCGTCGAGATCCCCGGCGCCCGCGACCTGGTCGCCGCGCTGCCCGCCGGATCCCACGCCCTCGTCACGAGCGCCGGCCCGGACCTCGCGCGCGCCCGTCTCGCCGGCGCCGGGATCCGCGTGCCCGACGTCGTGGTCTCCGCCGACGACGTCACCGCCGGCAAGCCCGACCCCTCCGGCTACCTGCTCGCGGCGGAGCGCCTGGGCGTGGATCCGGCCGACGCGATCGTCTACGAGGACGCCGAGGCCGGCATCCGCGCGGGCCTCGCCGCCGGCATGCGCGTGGTCGTCGTCGGCGACCACGCGAGCGACGCCACCGTCGGCCTCCCCCGCGTCCGCGACCACCGCGGCACCACGGTCGAGGTGCGCCACGGGGTCCTCACGCTCACGCTCCCCGGCGACGCCCCCACGCCCACCCCGTGAGGTGGGCCCTCCTCGGCGGCGCCATCGTCAGCGAGGTGACCGCCTCCCTCGCGCTGCAGGCCGCCGTCGACGCGCCCGGCTGGTACGCGCTCGTCGTCACCGGGTACCTCGCGGCGTTCTGGTTCCTGACGCGCGTGCTGAGGACGGGCATGGCCGTCGGTGTCGCCTACGGGGTCTGGGGCGCCACCGGCGTCGCGCTCACCGCCGTGGCCGCCGCGGCGCTTCTCGACCAGCCGCTCACCGGCCCGATGATCGTCGGCCTCGTGCTCATCGTCGCCGGCGTGCTGCTCGTGGAGCTCGGGTCGCAGCGCGCGCAGGCCGCCCGCGCGACCGCCGCCACCGCGGCCTCCGGCGAGGCCCGCTGATGGCCTGGCTGCTCCTGTCGATCGCGATCGTCACCGAGGTCGCCGCCACCATCTCCCTCAAGCTCGCCACCGACGGCCGGAAGCGCTGGTACGCCGTCGTGGCGGTCGGCTACGTCACCGCGTTCTCGATGCTGGGCGGCGCGCTCGCGCTCGGCCTGCCCATCGGCGTCGCGTACGGGATCTGGGCCGCGACCGGCGTCGCCCTCACCGCGATCCTCGGCCGCCTCCTCTTCCGCGATCCCCTGACCCGCACGATGGTCGCCGGCATCGTGCTCATCGTCGCCGGCGTGCTGCTCATCGAGCTCGGGCGCTGACCCGCAGCGCCGCGCCGCCCGCTGATGGCACGATGACCGCATGGCATGGACGGACGCGGGCGACCCGCAGCGGTACGGGGCGGGCATCCTCCAGGGCGAGCGGATACGCCTTCGGGCGCTCGAGGACGCCGACCTCCCGGACCTCGTGCGCTGGTGGCGGGATCCGGAGTGGGCGGTGCTGCAGCAGCTCACGGTGCGCCCGCGGCCCGAGGCCGACGTCGCGGAGCAGTTCCGGAAGTGGAGCGACAACGAACCCGCGGGCTCCGTGGGCTTCTGCGTGACCGACCGGATCTCCGGCCGCCTCGTCGGCCACGTCACCCTCTACGGCGCCGGGCTGCTGACGCGCGCGGCGACGCTGACGGTGATGATCGGATCCGAGCACGTGGGCGTCGGCTACGGCACGGATGCCGTGCGCACCCTCGTCGGCTACGGGTTCCGCGAGATGGGGCTGAACCGGATCGAGCTGCACGTCTTCGCCTACAACGCCCGGGCCCGCGCGACGTACCGGAAGGTCGGCTTCGTGGAGGAGGGCGTGCGGCGCGAGACGGTCTTCCACGACGGCGCGTTCCACGACGAGATCGTGATGTCGGTGCTGGCGCGGGAGTGGTTCGCGCGCTGACGCGGCTGGCGCCGATCCGCCGCCCTACTGCGGGTGCGGCGCCTCCCCGCGCTCGAGCATCGCCACGAGCTTCGCGAGCCGGTTGGCGCGCACGGTCGCGTTCGGCGCCGTCGACACCCGGTGGATCACGGCGTAGCGGTTGACCTTGCTGAGCGTCGCGAAGGTCGCCGCGGCGGCGGGCGACGCGGCGAGCGCGGCCAGCAGGTCCTCGGGCTCCGCAGCGGATGCCTGACCCGCGTACGCCCGCTCCCACCGCCCGTCGGCCTGCGCGCGCTCGACCTCGCGGATCCCGGCCGGCCGCATCCGCCCCTCGGCCGTGAGCGTCGCGACCAGGCCGATGTTGCGTTCCGACCACAGCGACGCCTTCCGCCTGGGGGTGAACCGGCGGCGGAACACCCGCTCGTCGATGCTCGCGGTCTGCCCGTCGATCCACCCGCTGCACAGCGCCTCGTCGAGGGCCTCCGCGTAGGTGAGGGAGGTCGGATCCGTCGTGCCCTTCTTCGCGAGCACCAGCCACACGCCGTCGGACGACTCCTCGTGCGCGTCGAGCCAGGCGCGCCACGCGGCGCGGTCGGGGAGGGTGAGAAGGGCGTGCACTCCCCCGCCGACCGGGGTCATCGGGCTCTGACCGACGGCTCGCCCTCGTAGTGCGAGAGGTCCACGATGCCGTGGCGCACCGCGTGGATCAGCACCTGCACGCGGTCGCGCACGTCCCACTTGGTCATCACACGGCTGAGGTTCGCCTTGATGGTCGGCTCGGAGAGATGCAGCTCCCGGGCGATCTCGGCATTCGACATGCCGCGTCCGATGAGGCGGACGACGGTGTACTCGCGCGTCGTCAACGGCTCGTGCCCCGAGGCCGCCATCGAGCCGGTCTCCGAATCGTCGCGGAGGGACAGGATCAGATCGCGCGTGATGCGTGGCGACATGACAGACCGCCCCGCCCGGACCTCGCGGATGGCGTGCAGGATGTCGTCCGGCTCGCTGTCCTTGACGAGGTAACCGGACGCACCGGCGCGGAGCGCGGGCACCACGTGCCGCTCGGAGGAGAACGTGGTCACGGCCAGCACCCGTGTGTCCGACAGCGCCGCCGTGATCCGCCGAGTCGCTTCCATCCCGCCCATGCGCGGCATCTGCAGGTCCATCAGCACGACGTCGGGCTGCAGCTCCTCGGCTGCGCGCACCGCGAGGACGCCGTCCTCCGCTTCGCCGACGACCGTCATGTCGGGAGCCGACGCCACGAAGATGCGGAGCGCATGACGCACCAGCGCCTCGTCATCGGCGATGAGGACGCGGATGGGTGCCATGCCGCGAGCCTACGGGGGCGTCCGTCGCCGATGACCATACGGAAGTCTCGTGGGTCGCGACCTTCGGATGCATCGACGCGCGCACCGGCGCCGAGACGCTTCTCCAGACGCACGGAGAAGGAGACGACGATGCAGGCACTGATCACGCTGATGGGACTCATCCGACCGACGGGTTTCTGGAACGAGGCATGCAAGCTCCTCAAGATCTGCAAGTGAACGGCCTACGCGACCAGTCATGATGGGCGGGTGACGAGAGCTGGGTACCTCCGACGCCGGATGAGCGGCCTGCCCCAGCCGTGGCGGGGACGCGAACCGGACTTCTCGAACCTCCCGCCCCGTGCGCGCATCGCGCTCCTGACGGTGATCACGCTCGTGCTGGTCGTCGACATCGTCGGCTTCCTGGAGGATCCAGCACCGTCCTGGCGCGAGCTCGTGGCGCAGGAGGCGCCGACCATGGCCGTCGCGCTGTTCGCGTGGTCACCGCCCGCCGCAGCGATCTCGCTGCTCCTCGCCGCCCTGCTGGAGACCGCGGCGGGCCAGGGCGGCGGCCTCGCCGTCTACCTCGCCGTCGCGACCGGGCTGGTCGTCTACACGAGTCCCCGCTGGTTCAGCGGCCTGTACGCGGTGACGGCGTCGGCGGTGGTCGTGCTGCACTGGACGACCGCGGAGTCCCTCACGACGACGGCCCTGCCCGCCGTGCTCCTCATCGGCGCGCTCGCTGCCCTCGTGGGCCGCACCCTGCGCTCCTCGCTCCGGCGCGAGCGGGGACTGGCCGTCGACCTCCTGGACCTGGAGCGGGCGCGTGACGCGGAGCTCGAAGCGGAGCGGCAGCGCATCGCCGACGAGCTGCACGACATCATCGCCCACGACGTCACGCTCGTCGCCATGCACGTGCGCGTGCTGGGGCGGGTCGACGACCCCGCGCTGCGTGAGCAGTCCGTCGTCGCGATCCGCGACAGCGCCGACCAGGCGCTCGCGGACATCCGGCGCGTGCTGCGGGTGGTGCGGGACGACCGGAGCACGACCATCGGCGATCGGGATGAGGACGGAGACACCATCGCCGGCGCCGTGGACTCGGTCCGTCACGACCTCGAGGCCCTCGGAGCGCATGTCGTCGTGGGGCCGCTCGACGGCCTGGACGTGTCGAGCGCCATCCAGCTGACGATCGTCCGCCTGCTACGGGAGGGGGCTACCAACGTCGCGAAGCACGCGGCCCCCCGCCCGGACGTGCGCGTGGACATCGATCCGGGCCAGGACGACGTGACGGTGACGATCACCAGCACCATGGCGCCCACCTCCACCACGAGCCCGATCCCCTCTTCCGGGTACGGGATGCACCGGATGCGTGAGCGCGTCACGCTCCTGGGCGGCAGCCTGGAGGCTCGCGAGGTCGAGGGATCCTGGGTGTTGAGCGCCCGCCTGCCGCGTCACTGAGCGCGCGGCGGCGTCGAGCATCATGCCCACCGTGGCGGCGGGGCGTTCCAGTCGCGCGTACGCCTGCCCGTGCACCGTGGCGATCCCCGCGTCCTGCCGCGTCATGCCGGCGAGGATCCGCAGCGTGGTCGACTTCCCGGCTCCGTTGGGGCCAAGGAATCCCGTGACCGTCCCCGGCGGGCAGCTGAAGGTGACGCCGTCGAGGACGCGTCGGCGTCCGTACGACTTGGCGAGCCCGTCGACGACGATCACCGCCCGGCCTCCGTCGCGTCGAACCCACGCGGCAGTCGCCGGTCCAGCACGAAGCCGCCGACGCAGCCCCCGACCGCCAGCAACAGAGCCGACCACAGCGGCACCGACAGCGGGCCGACCCGCATGGGGATGTCGAGCGTGGCCGACAGCGCGATCAGCGACACCGCGAGGAGCGCGGCGACCACGACCACGACCGTCACGAACCGCTTGCCCGGCGTCCACGTCCGATGCTGGGGGAACTGCGCGGCGAAGACGCGGGGGTCGCCGAAGCGGTCCTCCGGCCCCGCGTCCGCGAGGGAGCAGTCGCTCCGGACGTCGTCGAGCGTCGAGCGGATCCGGTCCTCGTCGAGGCCCCGCACCCGCAGCTCGAACGCCAGCCTCCTGTAGTAGTTCATGTCCCGCTCCTCATCCCGTCGTGACCCGACGCGATCGCGTCGAGCGTCGTGCGGACCCGCGCCCATTCGTCCAGCAGCACCGCGACACGTTCACGCCCCCGGCTCGTGACCGAGAACACCTTCCGGCCGGGGCCCGGCCCCACGTGCTGCCAGTCGTGTCGCACCCAGCCCCGGTCCTCCAGCCGTGCGAGGAGCGGGTAGACCGTGCTCCCCGTGGCCTCGGCGTGCCCGGACTCCGTCAGCCGCTCCAGCAGCCGGTACCCGTGATCGGGCTCAGATCCGAGCAGGAGGAGGACGGTCAGGGGCAACGTCACGCGGCTCCAGTCCGATGACCATCCGATGTCCATGGATAGATCGTGACGCGACCTATGGCGGGGGCGAATACGGAGGTATCGGATCCGTGAGACTTTTGGATGATCCGGCGGCGTCAGCGGCCCTCGGCGGTCCCTCCGCCGAGCGTGACCACGAGCTTCCGCGCCGAGACGCCCTCGCGGAGCCGGTCCATCGCGGGCTGGATCGCCTGGAGCCCGGTGCCCGTGACCTCCGCCTGCGGCGCCGCGACGTAGCGGCCCTCGGCGAGCGCGTCCGGCAGGAAGCGCTCCCAGAGCATCGGACCGACCTCGTCGTGCATGAGGGCGCTGCCCCAGATGAAGCTCGCGCGGATCTCGCGGACGCGCGCCCGCAGCATCAGGGCCGGGGTGATCGTGCCCATGCGGAGGCCGAGGCGCACGAGCGGCAGGCCGACGCGGCCGCCGCGCGGGAGGGTGTCGAACGAGACCGGCGGGCTCGCCATGCTGACCCGCTTGGCGCCCGTGGCCGCGGCGATCCGCACGGCCGGGTCGCCGGATCCGGTGCCGATCGCGAGCACGCCCGCCACGCGTCGCCCGGCCAGGTGCCGCACGATGTCCTGCACCGCCGTCGGGCTCCGGTAGTCGAACGCGCGGCTCGCGCCGAGCGAGCGCACGAGCTCGTGGTTGCGCGGCGACGCGGTGGTCACGACGTCGTAGCCGGCCGCGACCGCGAGCTGGATCGCGTTCAGGCCGACGCTCGTGGATCCGCCCCACACCACCACGGTCTCCCCCGTCGCCGGCGTGGTCGCGTCCGGGAACCGCAGGCCGAGCTGGCCGGCGCCGAAGAGGCCGGACGCGGCGGTCGAGATCCCGAGCGGGAGGACGGCGGCGTCGGCGAACGCGAGGGAGTCGGGGATCGGCGCGGCGAGGTCGGTGCGCACGATGACGCGGGTCTGGAACCCGCCCTCCGGCGCGTGACGCCGCCCCTTCTCCATGCCGACCGCGTACGCGACGACCCGGTCGCCCACGGCGAAGCGCGTGACGCCGGGGCCGACCTCGTCGACGACGCCGGCCACGTCCTCACCGAGCACGGCGGGGTGCGGCAGCCAGCGGTACATGAGGTCGCCCATGTGCTGCTTCATGGTGTCGAGCGGGTTGATCGCGACGGCGCGCACGCGGATCGCGACCTCGCCCGCGCGGGGTGCGGTGGAGGGCGCCGCGCCGACGGTGAGGTCGGCGGCGGACGAGGCGAGCCAGGCGGCGGATTCGGTGGGCACGGCGGATCTCCGATCTCGGGTCGCGGCATCCGATGACATCGCGTGTCATCACCATAGTCCGTCATGGCACGCCGTGTCATCACTAGGATCGACGCATGAGCAGATGGCAGCCGGACGCGCGCGAGCGCCTGGCCGCCGCCGCCCTCGAGCTGTTCGGCGAGCGGGGCTTCGCGGAGACGACCGTGCCCGAGATCACCGCCCGGGCCGGCCTCACGACCCGCACGTTCTTCCGCCACTTCGCCGACAAGCGCGAGGTGCTGTTCGCGGAGGAGGACGAGCTGCCGGCGCTCGTCACGCGCATCATCCGCGAGGCGGCGCCCGACCGCTCGCCGCTCCAGGTCGTGGAGGACGGGTTCCCGGAGGTCGTCGCGTCGCAGTTCGCGGAGGGGCGCGCGACGCTGCTCGCCCGCAAGCGCATCATCGTCGCGGATGCCGGGCTGCAGGAGCGCGAGATGCGCAAGGTGGCGGCGATGCAGGAGGCCGTGCGCGCGGGCTTCGTGGAGCGCGGGGTGGATCCGCTCACGGCCGTGCTCGTCGCCCACGCCACCGCGACGGTCTTCGGGGTGTCCATCGGGCGGTGGCTGTCGGAGGACGGCGGCGCCGTCGACCTCGCCGAGGTGCTCCGCGAGACGCTCGGCGCGTTCCGTCGGGTGATGGCGGCGGGCGCGTGATGCGGGTCACGTACGACGCGGTCGCGGACGCCGCGTACGTCGCCCTCGCGGGGCCGGTCGGCGACGGCGAGGTGGGCACGACCATCCACTCGATCTTGACGCCCGGCGACAGCGGCGAGATCTCCCTCGACTTCGACGCCGACGGCCGCCTCCTCGGCATCGAGGTGCTGCACGCGAGCGCGGTGCTGCCGGCGGCGGTGCTCGCGGAGGCGGAGCGGATCGGCTAGCTGCCGCGCAGCACCTTCGCCATCGGGCGGCCGCGGGCGATCTCGTCGACGAGCTTGTCGAGGATCCGCACCTGCTTCATCAGCGGATCGTCGATCTCCTCGATGCGGACGCCGCAGATCACGCCGCGCACCTCGTCGGCGAGGGGGTTGAGGCGGGCGGCGGCGAAGAAGTCCTGGAACGTCGTCTCCGCATCGAGGTGGCGCTCCAGCTCCACGGCGTCGAAGCCGGTCAGCCACGTGATCGCCTCGTCGACCTCCGCGCGCGTGCGGCCCTTGCGCTCGACCTTCTTCACGTAGAGCGCGTGGACCGACGCGAACGAGGTCGTGTAGATGCGGTGCATGTCCGGAGCGTATGCCGGTGCGGACGGGAGGTACAGGTACCGTCGCCTGATCCCGATGAGAGGACCTCCCATGTCTCCCGAAGACGAGACCTCCTACCTGCTCCGGAACCCGGCCGGCGCACGGCGGCTGCTCGCCGCACTCGAACGCGCCCAGCGTGGGGAGTTCGAGGAGCGCGAGCTGAGCGAGGCGCCGATCGCGCCCGAGGCACACCCGACGCGGGAATAGGCAGCCGCCCCGGCGCGGTTCGACTCCATGCAGACGCATCCACCCGGATCCGTCGCCGCCGAGCACCGAGGAGCGCCCCATGGCCACGAAGATCGGCTTCCTGTCGTTCAACCACTGGCAGGACGTGCGCGGATCCCGCGTGCGCACCGCCCAGGACTCGCTGCTCCAGTCGATCGACCTCGCGGTCGCGGCGGAGGAGATCGGCATCGACGGCGCGTACTTCCGCGTGCACCACTTCGCGCCGCAGCAGGCATCGCCGTTCCCGCTGCTGGCCGCCATCGCGAGCCGCACCAGCCGGATCGAGATCGGCACCGGCGTCGTGGACATGCGCTACGAGAACCCCCTCTACATGGCCGAGGAGGCGGCCATGACCGACCTCATCTCCAACCGCCGGGTGCAGCTCGGCATCAGCCGCGGATCGCCCGAGCAGGTCGAGGCCGGCTACGAGTCGTTCGGCTACGTGCCCCGCGACGGCGAGACCGACGCCGACATGGCCCGCCGCCACACCGGCCTCTTCCTCCGCGCGCTCGAGGGCGAGGAGCTCGCGACCGCGGCCCCGCAGCGCGGCATGATCGCGGGTGGTGTCGCGATCACCCCGCAGTCGCCCGGCCTCCGCGAGCGGATCTGGTGGGGCGCCGGCACGCGCGCCACCGGCCAGTGGGCGGCCGAGCAGGGCATGAACCTGATGTCGTCGACGCTCCTCTCGGAGGACACCGGCGTGCCGCTCGACGTGCTCCAGGCCGAGCAGATCCAGCTGTTCCGCGACGGCTGGGCCGCCGCCGGACACGCGTGGGAGCCGCGCGTGAGCGTCAGCCGCAGCATCATCCCGATCATCGACGACGAGTCGGAAGCTTTCTTCGGCGTCCGCTCGCAGATCGAGGGCCGCGACCAGGTGGGCGAGGTCGGCGGCGAGAAGTGGCGCTTCGGGCGCTCCTACATCGGCACCCCGGAGCGCCTCATCGAGGAGCTCGGCGCCGACCAGGCGATCGCCGCGGCGGACACCCTCCTCGTCACGATCCCCAACCAACTCGGCGTGGACTTCAACCTGCGCTCGCTCGCGGCGATCAAGGGGATCGGGGAGGCGTTGGGGTGGGACCGGGCGGATGCGGCGGTGGGGGCGTCGGCCTGATCCGCTGACACCTGCTCGTCCGCCGGCTCAGTCGCCGGTCGGCCGCTTGCGCTGCTGCTTCGTGGCGGAGCGCTGCGTCTTGGCCGCGAGGCGTCTCTTCTGTGATCCCTTGGTGGGGCGGGTCGGACGTCGCGGGGCGGCATCGGGTGCGAGCGCATCCGCGACGAGCTGACGCAGCCCGTCGATCGCGGCGACCCTGTTGCGGAGCTGCGACCGCTGCTCGGAGACCGTGACCGTGATGGTCCCGGCGACCAGGCGCCGGCCGAGCCGCTCGAGGATCCGCGTTCGCTGCTGATCCGTCAGCACGAGCGATCCCGCGACGTCCCACGTGAGCTGCACCCGGCTGTCCGACGTGTTGACGTGCTGCCCGCCGGGCCCGGACGACCGCGAGAACCGCCACTGCAGCTCAGCGGCGGGGATGGTCAGCGCGGGGCCGACCTCGAGATCCATGCGGCAAGGGTCGCACGCTCGGGACGCGGGCCGCGCGAGCACCGCCTAGCGGTGTCGGCGGAGGTTGATGCGCTTGAGGATCAGCCGGCCGACGAGGCCCAGAACCACCATCCCGACGACGATGACGACGAACGTGGCGACGGGAGTCAGACGGAGCATCGCCGCGCTGAAGGACATGATCACCGAGGTGATCACCACGAGCACGATCACCTGCCGGAACGACGGCTCGCCCGTCAGCCTCTGCTTCGCCGCGGTGTCGTCCTCGAAGCTGCGCCTGTCGTCCATGCATCCACCGTCCCACAGGCCGGTGCTCTTAGCGCAGCCGAGGGACGAAGCGCAACGTTCTCGGATCCGTTGACACGCTCCTCGGCGTGACCCGAAGCTTCTCCCGTCGCCGGCGCTCGTCCGGCCAGCAGCCCAGGAGAACGGACCCGTGATGGGACAGCAGGATGACGTCGCGGTGCTGGTCGGCAACGGATTGTCGATCGCCTTCAACCCCGAGCTGGAGCTCCGCAGCATCACCGAGGAGGTGATGAGGCGCATCCGCACGGCGGACGGCGATGACGCGGTCGCCGCCATGAAGGAGATCGCGGAGAACGCCCTCCCCGAGGGCGTGACGAGCGCCGAGGACTTCGAGCACCTGGTCGGCGCCTTCGGGACGGAGTCCCGCATGCTGGGGATGCTGGAGACCCTCGCCACGCTGACGAGCCCCAAGGACGAGGAGCTGCGCGAGGCCATCCGACGGGTCGCGTCCTTCGCCGCGCAGGTCCGCGACAACGGCGTCTCGCACGTGCTGGAGGTGATCTGCGAGCGGACCCACGCGGAATTCGAGAAGGCCGCCGAGTTGCATGCTCTGGTCACCGCGATCCTGCAGGCGTTCCCCGGCAGGGTCGCGTTCGGGAACCTGAACTACGACACCCTCCTGCTGGCCGCGCTGCTCCACGTGTGCCGAGAGCGGGAGGTGGCGGATCTCGCGGACGGGCGCACGTCGGTCGAGGTCGCATTCGCCGCGAACAGGACACGCATGGTGAAGGCGTTGCGCCGCACCGCGGCGGATTTCCCGAAGGACTGGCGCGTGAACCTTCTGCACCTCCATGGCTCGCTGACCTACTGGGAGAACAGGCGGGACGACATCTACGCCAAGATCCCCAAGGAGATCCTCGACGATGAGAAGCAGTGGGCCGCCGTGCGGCAGCGCACCACGAACGTCCGGCCCTCGGTCGTCCTGGCGAACCCCCGGGACAAGGCGCAGCACGCGGGCGAATACCCGTACAAGCTCGCCTACGAGGTGTTCGAGGAGGGGCTGAACCGCGCAATGCGCTGGATCGTCATCGGCTACTCGTTCCGCGACGCGCCCATCAACCGGATGCTGAGCGCCCGCTTCCTCGACATGGAGGAGAAGCCGGCGGTCCTGGTGGTCACGCACGGCGAGGGCCCCACGGATCTGGAGGTCCATCGCGCGTTCGGGTGGGGCGCCGACGACGGCGATCCCTCCTCGTGGCTCACGATCTGCAGGTCCGGCGCGAACGGGCTCCAGCACACGGCGGAGTGGCAGGCCTACCTGGCCGGACCCGCCGGATCGCCTAAGGCGTGACGCCCGCCTCCCCCACCTCCGGCCGCCGCGCCGTGAGATACAGCCGATGCGCCGTGATCACCAGCGCCAGCCACGCGCCGCCGAGGAAGAAGGCGGCGAGGACGTCCGTGAACCAGTGGTGGCCGAGGTACACGCGGGTGGCGCCGATGGTCACCGCGAAGACCACGGCGACCGCGATCGAGAGCACGCGGGTCGCGCGGCGGTGCTGGCGGAGGAGGAGCAGGTAGGCGAGGATCCCGGCGATCGCCACCGCGTTCAGCGTGTGCCCGCTCGGGAACGACGGCGACGTCTCGTACGGCGGCACCGCGTCGGCGAGGTCGGGGCGGGCGCGGTCGATGATGTCCTTGCCCGCGATGGTGAGCAGCAGGGATCCGCCGCCGGCCGCCAGCACCAGGATGACCGGGGTCCACGAGCGGCGCCTCACGGCCAGGAACAGCATCGTCACCACCGCGATGATCGGCATGACCACGACGCCCGCGACGTCCGTGTACGCGGTCGCCGCATCGTTCAGCCACGGCGTGCGGATGCCGATCATGAAGGCGAGGAGCGGCCGGTCGAGGCCGGCCACCCCGTCGGCGTCGGTCACGTTGTCGTAGACCTGCGCGGCGATCGCGGCGAGGCCGAACGCGAGCACGAGGCCCACCAGCAGCGTGATCACGAGGGCCGCGTACGGCCCGAGCGCCCGCATGATCCGCTGCACGAGCCGCACCAGCGCGCGGCCGGCCGGCGTCACCCAGCGCGTGAGGTCGCGGTCGCCGAGGAAGCGGTCGCGGCGGAGCTCGCCGGCGACGCCCAGGTCGGCGGGGTCGAGGGGATGGAGGGGCCTGCGCCCGCGGGTATCGCTCATGTCGGACGCCTCTCGTCGGCGGACCACCCGCCCCTGCGACGCTACCGACGCGGGCCGTCCGCCGACGCCGCCTCTCCCTCCTTCGGGACCACCGTCCCGATGTCCCACACGAACGGCGGCGCCGTGCCGTTGATGGACCAGTCGCCGACGATGCGCGCCTTGTAGACGACCGGGTTGTGGGAGGCGACCGTGCGCGCGTTGCGCCAGTGCCGATCCAGCCCGCGGGCGCGACTCGTGGCGGAGGCGCCGAGCGTGTCGAACACCCGGGTCGCCGCGCGCGGCACCGACTCCGAGAGCACCACCTGCGCCTGCGCCGAGCGGATCTCGGCGAGCACGTTCGCCTGCACGTCGGCGTCGCTCCCGGGCTCGTGCGCCGTGTCCGCCGCGGCCTGCACCGCCTCCGCGACACCCCGCACGAGCAGCCGCGCCGTGTACGCGACGGCGGAGATCTCCCCCACCACCGCCTGGATCTGCGCGTCGTCCCGCACGAGCGACGCCACCCCGTGGCTGTAGACCCGGGTGCGCTCGCGGACGGCCCGGGCCGTGTCGCGCTCCGCCGCCACCGCCACCCCGGCGAGGACGGCGAGCAGCACGAGCTGGTACAGCGCCGTCTGGTACCGGAACCGCTCGGCGAACGGCGCGACGTGGGCGGCGTCCACCTCCGCGTCCTCGAACACGATGGTGCCGGTGCCGGTGAGCTGCTGGCCGAAGCCGTCCCAGTCGTCGGAGATGCGCACGCCGGGCTGGTCGGTGCGGACGATGGCGGTCACGGGCTCGCCATCCCGGTCGGCCGTCACGTCCGTCCACGCGGCGAAGATGCTGCCCGTCGTGTAGTACTTGCGGCCGTTCAGCACCCAGCGGTCGCCGCGGCGCTCCAGCTTCGTCTGCGCCGTGCCGATCGCGCCCGAGCCGACCTCGCTCCAGGCGTTGCCGACGAGCTCGCCCGCCGCGAACCGCCGCAGCCACGCGTCGCGCTCGGGCCCGGGCGGCGCCTGCAGCCGGTCCTCGACGAACGCGATGTGGCCGCGGAGGATCTGCGGCAGGTTCGAGTCCGCGGCGGCGAGCTCCACGAGCACCTCGGCGAGCTCGGGGATGCTGAGGCCCTCGCCGCCCTGATCCACGGGCACGCGGAGACGGGACAGCCCTGCGTCGACGAGATCGCGCAGGGGCTCGACGGGCAGCTCGTGGTCGCGCTCGCGGGCGACGGCGCCCTCGGCGATGCGATCGAGCAGGGGACGGAGGCGCGCGAGGACGGCGTCGAGTCGGCGGGTCACGGGATCCTCACGTGTAGAGCGAGATCGGCTGGAGCTCGCCGGTGAGCGCGTGCGCCCCGACCTCGAGCTTCTTGTAGTCCACCGGGTCGTGGAGGGAGTGCGTGCGGACGTTCCGCCAGAAGAGGTCGAGGCCCGTCGATGACCTGGCCGAGCTGGATCCCGTGACCTCGAACACGCGGTTCGCCACCTCGACCCCCACCTCGGTGGCCACCACCTTCAGCTTCGCGACCTCGATCGCGATGCCGCCGCGCACGTCCGCCGTGACGGCGTCGCCGAGGTCGACGACCTCGTCGAACGCGCGGCCGGCCCGATCCGCCAGCGCCTCCACCGCGGCGATGCGGGATGCCAGCTCGCCCACGACGCGCTGCACGAACGGGTCGTGCCGGTACGCGTCCGCCGGGCTGAGGAACCAGCTGCCGCGTCGGCCGCGCACGAGGTCGAGGGCCTTCGCGAGGGCCCCCTCCGCGATGCCGAGGTACAGGTTGCCGAACGCGAGCTGGATCCCGGGGGTCACGAGCGTGGAGAACGGCTCGTCCGTGCCGAGGCCGAGCACGTCGGCCGGGTCGACGCGCACTCGCGTGAACCGCACGGATCCGCTCGCGGAGAGGCGCTGGCCGAGCGCGTCCCAGTCGCCCAGGTACTCGATCCCCGGCCGGTCGTGGTCGAGCGCGAACACGACGATGCGCCCGTCGAGGTCGCCGCCCGCGACGACCGCGTTCACGAGCACGACGTCGCCCGCGGACGCGCCCGTGGAGAACCGCTTGAGGCCGTCGAGCCGGTAGCCGTCGCCGTCGGGCGTGAGCCGGAGGTCGGGATCGGTCGGATTGACGGAGTCGCCCCACACCCAGCGCCCGGCGACCGTGCGGCGGTAGCCCTCCGCGCGCGTCGCCCCGGTCGCGGTGAAGCCGAGGTTGCCGGAGTTGATGTAGTGGTACGCGAGGACCTGCGCGATGGACGCATCGGTGCGCGACAGGATCCGCACGGCGAGGAACGCGGACTCCCAGTGCCCGCCTCCCCCGCCGTGCTCGGCCGGGTCGAGGAGGTTGACGAGGCCGCTGTCGCGGAGCAGGTCGAGCTCGGTCGTGGGATCCGCGTTGGCCCGGTCGCGGTCGAGGGCGTCCTCGTCGAGGGTGGCCGCGACCCGCTCGGCGACGGCCCGCCACCGCGCGAGCTCGTCGCGGGACGCGGTGCCGCGCCACGGCGATCGCGCATCGGCTGCCGCAGCGGGCGCGGGCGACGGGGCCGGGGCGGCGTCGGATCGGGTGGTCGTG
Source organism: Clavibacter sp. CT19 (assembly GCF_027858075.1). NCBI lineage: Bacteria > Bacillati > Actinomycetota > Actinomycetes > Micrococcales > Microbacteriaceae > Clavibacter > Clavibacter sp. CT19. The sequence continues at coordinate 45,574 of NZ_JAQHYR010000006.1, forward strand.
TCAGTCATGTCAGTCCGTTCCGGGATCGGTGGTCGCGGGGAAGAGGGAGGGCGCGGTGTCGTCGGCGGCGCTCGGCGCGCCCACGTAGGCGCCGCGGTAGGCGTGCGCGGGGTGCCACGCGGGCACGACCGGGGATCCGGTGCCGTTGAGGCGGCCGCGCAGGGTGCCCTCCGGGTACTCGTCCCACACGCGTCCGCGGCGGCGCAGCTCCGGCACCAGCAGGTCGACGACCGCCTCGAACGTGCCGGGGGTGACCACGTAGGCGAGGTTGAAGCCGTCGGTGCCGCCCACCTCGATCCATCGCTCGAGCTCATCGGCGACGGTGGTCGCGCTGCCGGAGATGACCGGGCCGATGCCGCCGATGCCCACGTAGTGCGCCACGTCACGGGGCGTCCAGTCGCGATCCGGGTCGTAGCGGGTGAAGATCGCGAGCGCCGACCGGGCGGCGTCCGTGTCGACGTACTTCAGCGGCGCGTCGGGGTCGTACCCGGAGAGGTCGAGCCCGGACCAGCCGCCGTACAGGGCGAGGGCCCCGTCGAGGCTCACGTAGCCGCGGTACTCCTCGAGGAGCGCGGCCGCCGCCTCGTCGGTCTCGGCGACGATCACGGTGGCGAGCGTCAGGATCCGCACGCTGTCGCGCGGCCGGCCGATGCGCTCCGCCCGGTCCCGGATGTCGTCCGTCACCGGGCGGGTGAGCTCCGGCGTGAGGCCGTTGATGAAGATCGCCTCACCGTGCTTCGCCGCGAACTCGCGGCCCCGGGGCGATGCGCCGGCCTGGAAGACGACCGGCGTGCGCTGCGGGCTGGGCTCCGACAGGTGCACCCCGGGCACCCGGAAGTGCTCGCCCTCGTGCGCGATGGGATGCACCTTCGCGGGATCCGTGTAGACGCCGCGCTCACGATCCACCACCACGGCGTCGTCCTCCCACGAGCCCTCCCACAGCTTGTACGCGACGTCGAGGAACTCGTCGCCGATGCCGTAGCGGTCATCGTGCCCGATCTGCGTCTCGAGGCCGAGGTTGCGGGCGGCGGAGTCGAGGTAGCTCGTGACGACGTTCCAGCCGATGCGTCCGCCGGTGAAGTGGTCGAGGGTCGAGAAGCGGCGCGCGAGCGCGTACGGCAGCTCGTAGGTGGACGCCACGGTGAGGCCGAAGCCGAGGTGCCGGGTGGCGTGCGCCATGGCGGAGACCTGCACGACGGGATCCCCCACGGGGATCTGCGCGGAGTCCTCCAGCGCCGGGGCAGCCGAGTGCCGGTACACGTCGTAGACGCCGACCACGTCCGCGATGAAGAGGGCGTCGAAGGTGCCGCGCTCCAGGAGCCGGGCGAGGTCGACCCAGTAGTCGAGCGAGTTGTAGCGGTGGGCCTGGTTGGCGGGATGCCGCCACAGACCAGGCGCCTGGTGCGTCACGCAGCTCATGTCGAACGCGTTGAGGATGATGCGGGATGCCATCGGGCTCCGTCCTTCCCCCGGTGCGGGCGCGTGGCTGTCCGGGGAGACGGCCACGCGGCCGGCCCCGTCAGCGGAGCCGTGCGGCCCGAAGGTAGCCGCGCGCCGCCGCCGCCCGGAAGGGCCGCCGCAACACGGCGACACGTGCCGCGACACGGTTCGTCACACCGTGACGCCGTCCTACGCCGGGCCTCCCGCTGGCGCGCCGGACGCCCTACCTTCCTCAGCAGCGGAGGCGCCGACGCCCTCCGATCCGTCCGACCCACGAGGGGAACCCATGTCCCACATCCGCTCCCGCCGCGGGCACCGCGCGCGCCGCCTCGTGCTCGCCGCCGGTGTCGCGGCCGCCGCCCTCGCCCTGTCGGCGTGCTCCGGCGACTCCGCCGACGCGGGCTCGGCCGACGGCGACATCACGGGCCAGGAGCTCACCGTCCTCATGATCTCCTCCCACGAGGGCGCGGCGAAGTGGCTCGCAGCCGAGTTCGAGAAGGAGACGGGGGCGAAGATCACGCCCGTCATCGTCCCGTACGACGAGATCGGGTCGAAGCTCGCGCTCGACCAGCAGTCCGGCGCCGACACCATCGACGTGGCCGCGCCCTGGTACACGTCCCTCGGCGACCTGGCGGCCGACGGCGCGATCCAGGACATCACCGACCGGGTCGACGGCGACCCCTCGATCGACGTGGGGGACTTCATCCCCTCCATCTGGGAGCCGTACACCCAGGTCGACGGGCGCACCTACGGCCTGCCCTTCGACGGCGACACGCACGTGCTCTTCTACAACAAGGAGATCCTGGCGCGGAACGGCTTCACGGAGCCGCCGAGGACGTGGGACGAGTACCTCCAGCAGGTCACCACCATCACCGCGAACGAGAAGGCGAACGGGGTCTACGGCGCCGCCGTGTTCGGGCAGAAGTCGCCCCTGATCCTCGGCGCGAGCTTCGCGAACCGGCTCGCGGGCTTCGGCGGCTCCTTCCTCGACGCGGACGGGCGGCCCACGATCGACAGCCCGCAGGCGGTCGCCGCCGCGCAGGCCCTCGTCGACGTGCAGGACCAGGCGCTGCCCACGCCCGCCGAGACCGACTTCGGCGCGGGGAACAGCGCGTGGTTCGCCGGGAAGGTCGCCTTCATCGAGAACTGGACCGACCTCGGCGTCCGCAGCGAGGATCCGTCGTCGGGCTCCCAGGTCGCGGGCAAGTGGGGCGTCACCCTGCTGCCCACCGGAGGGGCGAACACGACGCCGCGGGCCTCGCTCGTCGCCGGGTTCAGCTGGGTCGTCGCCGCGAACACGCAGAAGACCGCGCTCGCCGAGAGGTTCATCACGTGGGCGTCGTCGTCGGAGGTGAACGCGAAGCTCCTCACCGCGTCGCCGCCCACGGGCATCGATCCCAACCGCGTCTCCTCGCTCGAGGACCCGACCTACGGCGCCCAGTTCCCGCAGATCCAGCAGGTGAACCGCGCGACCCTCGACGGCGCGCTCGCGTGGCCGACGGGCAAGAACGCCACCGAGGCCGCGCAGGTGCTCACGGACGAGCTCGCGAAGCTGCTCGCCGGCGAGGGCGGGACCGCGCAGGAGACGCTGGACCGGGTGCAGGCGAAGTGGGAAGAGCTCCTCGAGTGAGCGTCGCGATCGCCCCGAAGACGCGGTCGCCGCGGGAGTCGGGGCCGACCTGGGAGTCGGGGTCGCCCCGGGAGCGGGCGCCGCGGATCCCCCGGGCACGCCGTCGCGGACGCGGCACCTGGCCGCGGCGCGTCTTCGTCGCCCCCGCGGTGCTCGCGCTCGTCGTGCTCGGCGGGTACCCGCTCGTGTTCATCGCGCTCGCCGCCCTCACCGAGTCGAGCCTCGGGCGGCCGTTCCAGGAGTTCGTCGGCACCGCGACCTTCGCCGACGTCCTGGCGGAGGGCGACACGACCGCGGCGCTCGTGCGCGGCGTCGTCCACGCGCTCCTCGTCACCGCCGTGAGCCTCGTGCTCGGGGTGGCGACGGCGGTGGCGCTGTGGCGGTCGGTGCACGCGGGCGCCGTGGTGCGCACCCTGCTGCTGCTCCCGATGATCACCCCGCCCGTCGTGGTGGGCGTGCTCTGGAAGCTCGTCTTCGCGCCGAACGGCGGGCTGGTGGACGTGCTCGTGACCGCCGTGGTGCCCGGGGGCGCATCCCTCTCGGTGCTGTCGCAGCCCGTGACCGCCTTCCTCGGCGTCGCGCTCGCGGACGTCTGGGAGTGGACGCCGCTCATCGTCCTGCTCGTGTTCGCGGCGCTCATCGGCCAGGATCCGGCGGTCGGCGAGGCCGCCGCGCTCGACGGCGCGCACGGCCTGCGGCTGTTCCGCAGCATCACCCTCCCCGCGATCGCGGGCACCGTCGCGGCGGTCGCCCTCATCCGCCTGGTGCTGGCGTTCAAGCTGTTCGACCTCGTCTACATCCTCACCTCGGGCGGGCCGGGACAGGCGACGACCGTGCCCGCCTACCTCATCTGGCAGGCGGCCCTGCAGCACTTCGACGTCGGTCGGGCGTCCGTCATCACGCTGCTGCTCGCCGTGGTCGTGACGGTCGTCACGCTCCCCGTCGTCGCCATCACCCGGAGGCTCCACGATGCCTGACGCGCCCGTCCGCGCCGCCCGTCCGCGATCCGTCCGACGCCCCGGCGCGCGGCGCCGCTCCCGCGGGGCCGACCTGTGGCTGGCCCTCTCCCTCGCCGCCGCCCTCGTGCCGCTGGCGTACCTGCTGTCGGTGTCGCTCATGTCGCAGGGCCAGGTGTCCGCCGGGATCCTCGTGCCGACGGACCCCAGCTGGGGCAACTGGGCGGCCGCGCTCGCCGGCTCCGGCCTGCCCCGCGGGATCCTCAACTCCCTCGTCACGTCCCTCGCCGCGTCCGCCCTCACGCTGCTCTTCGCGCTCCCCGCCGCGTGGGCGATGGCCCGGCACCGCACGGGAGGCCGGGCGCTCGCCGGGCTCGTGCTCAGCCCGTGGCTGCTGCCGCCGATCGTCGCGATCGTGCCGGTGTTCACGCTGCTGCGGATCCTGCACCTCAACAACACGCTCACCGGCCTGACGCTCGTCTACGCGCTCGCGAACACCGCGGTGGCCGTCTGGCTGCTCGAGGGCTTCGTGCGCCGCATCCCCGTGGAGCTCGACGAGGCCGCGCAGCTCGACGGCGCCGGCGAGTGGCGCGTGCTCGCCAGCATCGTCACCCCGATGCTCACGCCCGCCCTCGTGTCGGTCGGCGTGATCGTGGCGGTGCTCGACTACGACGAGTTCCTGTTCGCCACGTTCCTCACGCAGGGGCACACCGCGCAGACCTTCCCCGTGGTCCTGTCGCTCATGCTGGGCGAGCGCGTGCAGGACTTCGGCAAGATCGCGGCCGCGTCCCTCATCGGCGTGATCCCGCTGTTCGCCGCCGCGACGGTCCTCCAGCGCCGGCTCGTGGCGGGCCTCACGGGCGGATCCGTCGACGCGGGCGCGCACGCTGCCCGCCGCATCCGCCGCGCTCCGGCCCGCTGAGCGCACGGCTCCGGACGGAGGACGCGCCACGTAAGACCGGGTCGTCGTGGCCCATGCGCGAAGCTGGTCCCGGCCGCGGACGACCCGCCGCCCACCCGCGAGGAGGACCCGGATGATCACCCTGACCGCCGCATCCGCCATGGCCGTCGTCGCCCTCGGCATGGTCCTCACGCCGGGCCCGAACATGATGTACCTGGTCTCGCGCAGCATCAGCCAGGGCCGTCGCGCGGGACTCGTCTCGCTGGCCGGCACCGGCGTGGGCTTCGTCGTCTACATGACCATGGCCAACGTCGGCCTGGCCGCCGTCTTCGTCGTGGTGCCGTGGCTCTACACGGGACTCAAGGTCGCCGGGGCGGCGTACCTGCTGTGGCTGGCGTGGTCCACGCTCCGCCCGGGCGGCGCCTCCGTCTTCGACATGCGCGACCTGCCGCGCGACTCCTCCGCGAAGCTCTTCCGCATGGGGCTCGTCACCAACCTGCTCAACCCGAAGGCCGCGATCATGTACCTCGCGCTCATCCCGCAGTTCGTCGACCGGGCCGCGGGCGATGTCGTCGCGCAGGGCTTCCAGCTCGGGGCGGTGCAGATCGCGGTGAGCCTCGCGGTGAACGCGGGCATCGTCCTCGCAGCCGGCTCGATCGCCGTCTTCCTGCGAGGCCGACCCCGGTGGATGCGCTGGCAGCGTTGGGCCACCGGCGGGCTCCTCGGCGCGGTCGGCGTGAAGCTCGCCATCGAGGCGCCGGCGCCGGCCTAGGGCCCGAGCGGGACGACGGTCACCGCGGATCCGCCGCCCCGCTCGCCGCGAACGACCGTGCCGCGCGCGTCACCGCCTCCGACAGCGCGCGCATCGCCGGGGTCTCCACGCGCCGGGCGAGCGACGCGAGGTAGATGGTGCGCGCGGGGATCCGGTCGGCCGGCCGGAACGACACCGCCCGCACGTCGTCCCGGTGCGACGCGAGCGCGAGCCGCGGCGCCATCGCGATGCCGACGCCCGCCGCCACCATCGCCTGCACCTCCTGGTAGTCGTACGCCTCGTACGCGACCTCCGGCCGGATGCCCGCCGCCGCGCAGCTGCGGTAGAGCACGTCGGCCGCCGGGTGCCCGCCGTTGCGCGTGATCCACGACTCCTTCCGCAGCGACTTGAGCGACACCCCGTCGCGGATGGGGCTGTCGACCGCGACGAGCAGCATGGTCTCGTCCTCCACGAGCTTCCGCAGCGCGAGGTGCTTCTCGGCCTCCTCGGTCCACGCGTAGCTCCACAGCAGCGCGAGCTCCACCTCGCCGGAGCTGAGCTTGTCGATGAGCTCGGGCCGCAGCGCCGACTGCACGCGGATCTCGATGCCCGGCCACGCCGCGTGCGCGTCCTTGAGCGCGTCCGCCAGCAGCGACGCGCTCACGGTGGGGAAGGACCCGAGCCGCACGGTGCCGTGCTCGAGCCCGCGGATCGCCTCGAGCTCGCCCTCGGCGGCCCGCAGCTCGCGCCGCACCGTGCGCGCCTTCGCCGCGAGGACCTGGCCGGCCTCCGTCAGCCGCATGCCGCGCGGGAGGCGGTCGAGCACGGGCTGGCCGATGAGCTGCTCGAGCTTCGCGATGCGCTGCGACGCCGCCGAGGTGGTCATCCGCGAGCGGGCCGCGCCGCCCGTCAGCGTGCCGGTGTCAACCACGTCGAGCAGCAGATCCAGCGTGACGAGGTCGAAGGAGGCCATGCGCCGACTTTAGCGGAGCTGAACGGGGTCGTAGCAGATCGAGCTTCTCCTTGACCCTCCGCGTTCGTAGCGTGAGCACATCGACGACGACCAGGAGGCCTCGTGAGCATCCCCGCCACCCTCATGCGCGGAGGGACCAGCAAGTGCTGGCTCTTCGACCGCGACGCCGTCCCGGCCGACCGGGACGCGCTCGCCGAGCTCCTCATCGAGCTGTTCGGCGCCGACGACCCGCGTCAGCTCGACGGCGTCGGCGGCGGCACCTCGGTCACGTCGAAGGCCGTGATCGTGGGCCGGAGCGACGAGCCGGGCATCGACGTCGACTACCTCTTCGCGCAGGTCGCGATAGGCGCGCACGTCGTGGAGTGGGGCAGCAACTGCGGCAACTGCGCCACGGCCGTCGCCCAGTGGTCGGTCGAGCGGTTCGAGCTGGCGGACGCCGGAGACGCGGCCACCACCGTCCGGATGCGGAACCTCAACACCTCCGCCGTCGTCGTCGCCCAGGTCGCGGGCGCACGGGACGCCGAGGTCTCGGTGCCCGGCGTCCGCGGATCCGGCACCGCCGTCGACCTCGCGTTCGTCGACCCGGCCGGATCCACCACCGGCTCCCTCTTCCCCACCGGCTCGGTGCGCGAGCAGCTCGTCGTCGACGGCACCGCCTACGAGGTGACGATGGCCGACGCGGGCGCGCCCGTCGTGCTGCTCGCCGCGGCCGACCTCGGGCTGCCGTCCGCCGCGACCGAGATCGAGATCCTCGCCGCCGTGCCGCTGCTGCGCCGGATCCGCGCGCACGCCGCCGTCGCCATGGGCATCGCGCCGAGCGTCGCCGAGGCGGGCGACGCCGTGCCCAAGGTGGGCGTCGTCGGCCCGGCGGTCGACCACGTGACCACGCTCGGCGACCAGGTGCGCGCGGCCGACCACGACGTCTCCGTGCGCATGCTCTCGATGAACGCGGCGCATCCCACCATCGGCCTCACGAGCGCCGTCGCCCTGGCCCTGGCGGCCCGCGAGCCCGGCACCGTGCTCGAGCGCGTGGGCGTGGATCCGGCGACCGCACCGCTGCGCCTCGGCACCCTCGGCGGCCCGCTCCGCGCCGGCGTCGAGGTCGACGCATCCGGCACGCGGGTGCTGCTCCAGCGGGCGGCCCGCCGCCTCGCGGACTCCGAGCTCCTCACGCACCACGAACCCATCCCGCTCGCCCCCACCCGCTGACGCGTCCCGCGTCCGCGATCACCAGGAGAAGACAGTGTCGTCTATCGAGATCATCCCCCTCATCGGCCTCGTCGTGATGTTCGTCATCGCGACGGTGTTCCCGATCAACATCGGCTTCCTCGGCTTCATCGGCGCCTTCCTCGTCGGCGCCATCGCGTTCGGCTACGACGACAAGGAGATCCTCGAGGTCTTCCCGTCGTCGATCGTGCTCACGATCATCGGCGTCACCTACTTCTTCGGCATGGCGAAGCAGAACGGCACCATCGACCTGATGGTGAGCGCCTGCATCCGGGCCGTGCGCGGGAAGCTCTACCTCATCCCGTGGGTCTTCTTCCTGGTGGCCGCGTTCCTCACGTCGCTCGGCACGTTCAGCCCGGCCGCGGTCGCGCTCATCGCCCCGGCCGCCATGAGCTTCGCGGGCCGCACGCGCATGAGCCCGCTCGTGATGGGGATCATGACCATCAACGGCGCGCACGCCGGCGCCTTCTCGCCCATCTCCGTCTCGGGCGTGCTGGTGCGCGACATCGTGGAGGGCAACGGCCTCGCCATCGACCCGTGGCAGCTGTTCTTCTCCAGCTTCGGGATCAACACGCTCCTGTCGGTGCTGACGGTCGCCGCCTACGCCATCACGAGCCGCGTGAGGACGCTCGAGTACACGGCCACCGGCAGCGTCATGACCATCGAGGACGACACGGTCGACGCCGACCACGTGCCGCTCACCCGGGTGCGGATGCTGACGCTCGCGCTCATCGCCGCGATCCTGGTGATCGTGCTCGTCGGCCACCAGCCGATCAGCTTCGTGGCCATCGCGGCCGGCGTGATCCTCTCCTTCACGGACCTCAAGAACACGAGCCGCTCGATCGCCGGCATCAGCTGGCCGACCGTGCTGCTGGTGGGCGGCATGGTCACCTACATCGCGATGCTCCAGGAGCTCGGCGTGATCGACGACCTCGCCGACATGGCGCTGCTCATCGGCGCCCCCGTGGTCGTGGCGCTCGTGCTCTGCTACGTGATCGGCGCCTCCTCGGCCTTCGCCTCCTCCACTGCGCTGCTCGCGGCGATCATCCCCCTGTCCCTGCCTCTGCTGCAGCTCGGCGAGCTGCCCGTGGTGGGTGTGGTCGCGGCGCTCTCGATCGCCGCCACGGTGGTCGACGTCTCGCCGTTCTCCACCAACGGCGCGCTCGTGCTCGCCAACGCGCAGGGCATCGACCGGAACGTCTTCTACCGGCAGCTGCTGCTCAACGCGGGGGTCGTGGTGGCCGTAGCGCCGCTCATCTGCTGGGTGCTGCTGGTGGTCGTGCCGAACGCGTTCGCCTGATCCGACCGCACGCGCACCTCCCGCCCCGCGGCGGGAGGAGGGAGAGTGGAGCATGACCGCACCGATCCGCATCGCCGTCCTCGACGACTACCAGGGCGTGTCCGCTCGTCTGGCCGACTGGGGCGCGATCCCCGGAGCCGAGGCGACGGCGTTCCGGGAGCACCTCGGATCCACCGAGGAGGTGGTCGCGGCGCTGCGGCCCTTCGACGTCGTGGTGGCCATGCGCGAGCGCACCCGCTTCGACGAGGCCGTGCTCGCCGCCCTCCCGGCGCTCCGGCTGCTCGTGACCACCGGCCGCGCGAACGCCGCCATCGACCTACCGGCCGCCGCACGCGCCGGGATCCTGGTGTCGGGCGGCGCGACCGGCGGCACCTCGGGCGCGGCCGAGCTGACGTGGGCGCTGATCCTCGCGACGCTGCGGCACGTGCCCGAGGAGGACCGCCGCGTGCGCGACGGCCTCTGGCAGGGCACGATCGGCGGCGACCTGCAGGGCCGGCGGCTCGGGATCGTCGGGCTCGGCGCGATCGGCGCGCGCGTCGCCCGGGTCGCGCTCGCCTTCGACATGGAGGTGGCGGCGTGGAGCCGGCACCTGGATCCAGAGCGGGCGCGCGGCCTCGGAGTGATCCCCGTCGACAAGGACGAGCTGGTCGCCACCGCCGACGTCCTGAGCGTGCACGCCAAGCTCGACGCGTCGTCCGTCGGCCTCATCGGGGAACGCGACATCGCCGCGATGAAGCCCACGGCGATCCTCGTCAACACCGCCCGCGGACCGCTCGTCGACGAGGCCGCGCTGCTCGCCGCCCTGCACGCGGGCCGGATCGGCGGGGCGGGGCTCGACGTCTTCGACCGCGAGCCGCTGCCCGCCGACTCGCCGTGGCGACAGGCACCGCGCACGGTCCTCACGCCGCACCTCGGCTACGTGACGGAGGACGCCTATCGCCGCTTCTTCGCCGAGGCGCAGGAGAGCGTGGCCGCGTGGGTCGCGGGCGCGCCGATCCGGCTGCTCGGCTGATCAACCCCGGCGGGCCTTCCCGGTCGGTCTGCCGGATCCGAGCACGAACCGCACCAGCCGCGTCACGCTATCCGCGTGGTCGGTCTCGCGGCCGAGCACCCGCAGCACGATGACGCCGAGGATCGCCTGGCCGAGCTCGTCGACGGGCGCGTGGGCGGGGAGCTGGCCCGCGCGGATCCCCGAGGCGAGCCGCTCCGAGAGGTCGCGGTCGACGCCGAGGCTCGCGCCGAGGTGGTCGCCGACCGCCTCGTCCTCGGCCGCCGCGGCGACCAGCGAGCGGACGAGCGGCCCGCCGCCGGGCGCGTCGAGTACGGCCAGCACATCGGTGAGCCAGCGCTCGATGTCGGCGAGCAGGTCGCCCGTGTCCGGCACGGCGAACTCCACCGGGATCAGCCGGCCCTCGGTCATGCACTCGGCGATGAGCGCGCCGCGCGACGGCCACCACCGGTAGATCGTCTGCTTGCCGACGCCGGCCTCCTTGGCGACGCCCTCGATCGTGAGGTGGTCGTAGCCGACGGCGTGGATGAGGCGCACGGTCGCGCCGAGGATCGCCTCGCGGGCCGCCTCGCTGCGGAGCCGCCCGGACCTGTGCTCGTTCATCCGGTCAGGGTAGCTCCAGGGACTAGACGAGACGTAGCGTATCGTCGAAGCGTCTGAAGGAGATGACATGGCGTCAGTGCTGTACCGGCTCGGTTCGATGGCCGCGCGTCGCGCGTGGCTCGTGATCGTCTCGTGGGTGGTGATCCTCGGGATCGGCGTGGGCTCGTTCCTCGCGTTCGCCGGCACCCTCGGCAACAGCTTCGACATCCCGGGCACGGCCTCCGGCGCCGTCACCGACGAGCTCGCGCAGACGCTGCCCGACACCGCGGGCGGCACCGGCACGGTCGTCTACCGGACCACCGACGGCTCGGCCTTCACCGACCAGCAGAAGGCCGACATCTCGGCGCTGGCCGCGAGCGCGGGCGACCTCCCGGGCGTCGCGCGCGTCGTGGATCCGTTCGCCGTCACCCAGCAGCGCGCCGACCAGGCCGCGCAGCTCGCCAGCGGTGACGAGCAGATCACCGCGGGCCGCACGCAGCTCGACCAGGCGCAGCAGCAGCTCGACGCCGGCAAGGCGCAGCTCGACGCGGGCCAGCAGCAGCTCACCGCCGCGCGCCAGCAGGCCGAGGCCGCGGGCGCGCCCGCCGCGCAGATCGCCGCGCTCGACGCGCAGCAGGCCCAGCTCGATGCGCAGACGCAGGCCCTCCAGCAGCAGCAGGCCACCGTCGACTCCTCGCGCACGCAGCTCGAGTCGGGCGCCGAGCAGGCCGAGCTCGGCCGCACGCTCCTCGGCCTCACGGACGGCATCGGCGTCGTCTCGGACGACGGCTCGACCGCCATCGTCAACGTGTCCTTCACGGATCCGCGCCTCGAGCTCTCCGAGGAGACCAAGCAGGACGCCATCGCGCACTTCCAGGACTCCCCCGTCGCCGGCACGAGCGTCGACTTCGCGACCGACCTCGCGCAGGGCGTGCCCGAGATCTTCGGCATCGGCGAGGTCGTCGGCCTCGTGTTCGCCGCCATCGTGCTCATCGTGATGCTCGGCACGCTCATCGCCGCGTCGCTGCCCATCGTCACCGCGGTGGTGGGCGTGGGCGTCGGCGTCACGGCGTCGCTCGCCTTCTCCGGGCTCGTCGACATGGCGTCGGTGACCCCGGTGCTGGGCGTGATGCTCGGCCTCGCGGTCGGCATCGACTACTCCCTCTTCATCGTCAACCGGCACCGCAAGCAGCTCCTCGGCGGCACGGGCGTGCGCGAGTCGATCGGGCTCGCCACCGGCACGTCGGGTACGGCGGTCGTGTTCGCGGGATCCACCGTGATCGTCGCGCTCCTCGCCCTCAACATCACGGGCGTGCCGTTCCTCGCGCTGATGGGCACGGTCGGCGCGGTCTGCGTGCTCGTCGCCGTGCTGGTCGCGATCACCCTCACGCCCGCGGTGCTCGGTCTCGCCGGCATGCGCGTGCTCCGGAAGCGCGACCGCGCGCGCGTCGCCGCCGGCCACGAGCGCCACCCGCACGGGGCGCCGACGGCGCTCAAGCCGATGTCGAACGCGCGCGCCGTGCTCACGGTGGTCGGCACGGTCGTGGCCCTGCTCGTGGTCGCGATCCCGAGCCTGTCGATGCGCCTCGGCTTGCCGGACGGATCCAGCGAGCCGGCCGGATCCACCAGCCAGCAGGCGTTCTCCACGGTCGCCGCCGAGTTCGGCGAGGGCGCCAACGGACCGCTGCTCGTGGTCGCCGACGTGCCTTCCGGCGTCTCCGAGGGCGACCTCCTCGCCACCCAGGTCGAGGTCGCGCAGGCGCTGCACGACCTCGACGACGTGGTCGCCGTCGCGCCCGTCGCGAACACCGACGACGGCACCGTGCTCGCGTTCCAGGTGCTCCCGACGGAGGGCCCGAACAGCGCGTCGACCGAGCAGCTGGTGCAGGACATCCGCGCGATGCCCGAGCTCGAGGGCGGCATCACGCTCGGCGTCGCCGGGCAGGCCGCCACGAACATCGACATCTCCGAGGCGCTGGCGGCGGTGCTGCCGCTCTACCTGCTCGTGGTCGTGGGGCTGTCGCTGCTGATCCTGATCGTGGTGTTCCGCTCGATCCTCCTGCCGCTCATCGCGACCGGCGGGTTCGTGCTGTCGCTGTTCGCGACCTACGGCCTCATCGTCGCGGTGTTCCAGTTCGGCTGGGGCGCGAGCCTCATCGGGCTGGAGAGCTCGGGGCCGATCCTGAGCTTCCTGCCGGTGATCCTCGTCGGGATCCTGTTCGGCCTCGCCATGGACTACCAGCTGTTCCTCGCGAGCGGAATGCGGGAGGCGTACGTGCACGGGGCCGAGGCGCGGCTCGCGGTGGTGCAGGGGTTCCGGGCCGGGCGCGCGGTCGTGACGGCGGCGGCGCTGATCATGGTGTCGGTGTTCGGCGGGTTCGTGTTCTCGGAGTCGACCATCATCCGGTCCATCGGATTCGGCCTCGCGTTCGGCGTGCTCCTCGACGCGTTCGTGGTGCGGATGCTGCTGATGCCCGCGCTCATGCACCTGCTCGGCCGCTCGGCCTGGTGGCTGCCGCGCTGGCTGGATCGGATCCTGCCGGACGTCGACATCGAGGGCGCGGCGCTGGAGCGGACGCACCCGCACGCGGCGCCGACGACGGCCGGGGCTCCCGCGGTGGAGCTCCCCGCGGGGCTCCCGGCCGACGGCGGGCATGGCGCGCACGCGGCGCCGCCCACGGCGTCGACCGTCCGCGCCGAGACGGAGGCCGCGCCGGACGAGCGGTAGGCGCGGCGGGGCGGGCCGGGCCGGGCGGTCCCGGCGGACGCGGCGGACGCGGCGGACGCGGCGGTCCCGGCGGTCCCGGCGGTCCCGGCGGTCCCGGCGGCCGCGGCGGACGCGGCGGCCGGCGATCCTCCCGGGACGGTCCCACCCGGCTGCGCGAGAGTGGATCCCGAGCACGTCCGCCCGGCCCGCCGCGACAGAAGGACCCGCCCATGACCGACGCCCCCGCCCCCGCGATCGCCGCCACGCCGATCCCGAAGCCCGAGCACCCGCGCCCGCAGTCCACGCGGCCGGACTGGCTGGTCCTCAACGGCACGTGGTCCTTCGAGCGCGACCGCGGCGACTCCGGCCTCGAGCGCGGGCTGCTCGGTCGGGAGCTGGCCGAGGAGATCCTCGTGCCGTTCGCGCCGGAGTCCACCGCATCGGGCATCGGCGACGTCGACTTCCTCACGGCCGTCTGGTACCGCCGCACCGTGCGGGTCCCCGCCGGCTGGAGCGGCCGCCGGGTCCTCCTCCACTTCGGCGCGGTCGACCACGACGCCACCGTGTGGGTGGGCGGCGAGGAGGTCGCGCGGCACCGCGGCGGCTTCACGTCGTTCACGGCCGACCTCGGCGTGCGGGCCGACGAGGAGGAGCTCGTGATCACGGTCCGCGCCCGCGACACCCGCGACGAGCCGCAGGCCCGCGGCAAGCAGGCCACCTGGTTCGCGAACACCGAGTGCTTCTACACGCGCACCACCGGGATCTGGCAGACGGTGTGGTTGGAGCCGGTGCCCGAGGCGCACATCCGCTCGGCCCACATCGAGCCGCAGCTCGGCGACGCGTCGTTCACGGTGACGCCCGAGCTCGCGCCGCGGACGGCGGGCCTCCGGTTCGAGGCCGTGCTCCGGGATGCGGCTGACGAGATCACGCGCGCGGCCGTGCCCGCCGGCCTCGGCGCCCGGGTCGTCCTGCGGATCCCTGCGGACCGCGTGCGCCCGTGGTCGCCGGAGGATCCGCACCTCTACGACATCGCGCTGCGCCTGGTCGACGGCACGGGCGACGACGCCCGGGTGGTCGACGAGGTCGCCTCCTACGGCGGCCTCCGCTCCATCGCGATCGACGGCCAGGACCTCCTCCTCAACGGCCGCCGCGTCTTCCAGCGCCTCGTGCTCGACCAGGGCTACTGGCCGGACACGCTCATGACCTCGCCCAACGACGCCGCGCTCGTCCGCGACATCGAGCTGTCGATGGCCGCGGGCTTCACCGGCGCGCGCCTGCACCAGAAGGTCTTCGAGGAGCGCTTCCTCTTCCACGCCGACCGGCTCGGCTACCTCGTGTGGGGCGAGTTCGGCGACTGGGGCGCGGGCGGAGGCCTCGGCAAGGACGCGCAGCAGCCGACGGCGTCGTTCATCACCCAGTGGATCGAGGCGGTCACCCGCGACCGCTCCCACCCGTCGATCGTCGGCTGGTGCCCGCTCAACGAGACGTACCAGGCGCTGCACGACCGCATCACGCAGCTCGACGACGTGACCGTCGGCATGTACCGGGCGACCAAGGCGGCGGATCCGTCGCGCCCCGTCCTCGACGCCTCCGGCTACTCCCATCGCGTGCCCGGCGCCGACGTCTACGACTCCCACTCCTACGAGCAGGACCCGGACGCGTTCCGCCGCGAGCAGGCCGGCCTCGCCGACGGCCGCCCGTTCGTCAACGAGCTCAATGGCCGCGCGATGTCGGTGCCGTACGCGGGCCAGCCGTTCTTCGTCTCCGAGTACGGCGGCATCTGGTGGAACCCGGCCGAGGCCGACGCCGCCGCCGATGATGACGACCCCGAGCGCGCGGTCTCCTGGGGCTACGGCGAGCGCGTCCGCACCGTGGAGGAGTGGCACGCCCGGTTCCGCGGCCTCACCGAGGTGCTGCTCGAGGATCCGCGCATGTTCGGCTACTGCTACACGCAGCTCACCGACACGTTCCAAGAGCAGAACGGCATCTACGACGCCCACCGCCGGCCCAAGTTCGACATCGCCCGCATCCGCGACGTGCAGGAGAAGCGGGCGGCGTACGAGGAGCGGGACGACGCTTGATCCGCGACGTGGACTTCCGAACACGTTCCGAATAGGATGACGGCATGTCCATCCTCCACGACGCCCGCACGACGATCCGTCGCTCGTCCGAGCTGAGCAAGCACTCGGCGGACGTGTTCGCGGAAGCGGAGGAGCACCCGGTCCAGGTGACGCGGCGCGACGGCGAGACCCTGGTGCTGATGTCCCAGAGCGCCGCGGACGCGCAGGCGCAGCTCCTCCAGCTCGCGGCCGACCTCATCACCGTCACCCTGGACGACGAGGGCTCCCTGGCCTCGCGCATGGCGCAGCGGTTCCCGTGGATGCTCGCCCTCTCCGCCGCAGATCAGGAGAGCTGCGCGCGCGAGCTCGTGGATGCGGCGCGCGCCTCCTTCTCCACCGGCCAGCCCCACCTCGCGATCGCCGAGCTCACCTCCTGGCGCGAGACCGCGACCGCCATCGCCGCCGGTCTCGCCCCCTCGCCGGTCGAGTGGCTCGATCGCCCGGTGCCGGTCGCGCGCCCCTGACCGTGGCGAAGGATCCGCTGGTCCCGCGTCCCACGAAGCAGTCCGAGCACACGATCGTCTTCGCCTCCGAGAGCGCGCGGAAGGGCTGGCAGGACCTGGCGGCGACCATCCGCGGCCCGCTGGCCGACACGTGGTACTTCCTCACCCGGACCCCGACGGAGCGCACGCCGACGAATTACCCGCTCAAGGGAGAGCTCGGCCTCGTCACCCGCGCCGGGCGAGACCACGTGCGCTGGCAGCACAAGCCCACCGCTCAAGGGGACGCCCGCATCTGGTTCTACGTCGAGGGGCAGACGGTCTTCCTCGAACAGGTCCACACGCGGCATCCGAACCAGACCAAGTAGGGCCGCTCACGACGAGAGCCCGCCCCCGCGATCCACATGGACCACGGGGGCGGGCTCTCGTCCGGGGCGAGACCGCCTCACCTCCCGGCGAGCGACCCGCCGATCCCGCCGACGCTGAAGTACTTGTTCAGCAGGGCGAAGATCAGCA
The DNA here is from genome assembly GCF_027858075.1 of Clavibacter sp. CT19. Taxonomy (NCBI): domain Bacteria; kingdom Bacillati; phylum Actinomycetota; class Actinomycetes; order Micrococcales; family Microbacteriaceae; genus Clavibacter; species Clavibacter sp. CT19. The sequence continues at coordinate 62,126 of NZ_JAQHYR010000006.1, forward strand.
CGGGCGGCAGCATCATGATGACCGCGACCGCCATCACCGAACCCCAGTCGGCCGCGTTCTGCTGGAAGAACGTGTTGAGGCCGATGGGGAGGGTGTACTTCGTGAAGTCCTGCAGGAACAGGAGCGCGATCAGGTAGTCGTTCCAGGCCAGCAGGAACGAGAAGATCGCGGTCGAGAGGATGCCCGGCAGCGAGTTGCGGAGCACTACGCGCACGAACCCGCCGAACACGCTCGCGCCGTCCATCCACGCCGCCTCCTCCAGGGTGATGGGGATGGAGTCGATGTAGGCCGCCATCATCCAGATCGCGACCGACATGGTCGAGCCGATGTAGATGATCGCCACGCCCTGCAGCGTGTTGATGAGGCCCATCGCCGAGAACGTGATGAACAGCGGGATCGCCGCCGTCACCACCGGCAGGGCCTGCACCACGAACAGCACGAGCGAGTACCCGGAGACGAGCCGCGATCGCGAGCGGCTCAGCACGTAGCCGGCGGGCGCCGCGATCACGACCGACACGAGCACGGTCACGAGCGCGACGACGAGGCTGTTGCCGAGCCAGATCATCACGTCGGTGCCGCCGAGCACGCGCTCGAAGTTCTCGAGCGTGAACCCGGTCGCCGTGGAGTTCTGGCCCGGCTGGGTGGAGAGGAACAGCACCGCGAGGATCGGCGTGATCACCACGAGCGTGATGACCGCGATGAGCAGGAAGCGCCACCACTGGCCCTTCTGCTCGCGCTGCTTCGCGGAGGTCCGCTTGACGTCGCCGACGGTCGCCGAGGTGGCGCCGCCGACCGCGAGTGCCTGGCTCATTCGATGTCCGCCTTCTTGATCTGCCGGTACAGCAGCGTCGACACGAGGACGAGCACGGCCGTCATCATGAACGCGACCGCGGTGGCCGGTCCGGTCTGCAGGTTCTGGAACGCCTGCTGGTACGCCAGCACGATCAGCGACGTCGTCGCGTTCACGGGACCGCCCTGCGTGAGCAGGAAGATCGTCGGGAAGTCGTTGACGCAGAAGATCGTCATCAGCACCCAGCTGATGTACGTGGTGCGCGAGATGATCGGGAGGGTCACGCCGCGGAACGCCTGCCAGGCGCTCGCGCCGTCCATCTTCGCCGCCTCGTAGACGTTGGTGTCCACCGACGCGAGCGCCGAGGACATCATCATCAGCATGAACGGGAAGCTGATCCAGACCTTGAACACGCAGACCACGACCTGCGCGAGGAGCGGATCGCCGAGGAAGTTCGCGTCGGGGAACCCGAGCGTCGCCAGGATGATCGGCACCGGGCTCTGCGGCGTCGCCACCAGCCAGTTCCACGAGGTCGACGACACGACCACCGGCACGATCCACGGCAGGAGCAGCAGCACCTTGAAGAACCCGTTGGCCGGGATCCGGGTGCGCAGCAGCAGCGCGAGCGCGAGGCCCACGAGCCAGGAGCCGAAGACGCCCACGAGCGTGAAGACGATCGTGAAGACCGTCGCGTTGCGGAACGACTCCGAGGCCAGCACGCTCGCGTAGTTCTCGAACCCGACGAACGGCGTCTGCCACGGCAGCGTCGACGGCGTCCCCTTCTGCAGCGACTGCAGGAAGGAGTAGACGACGGGGTAGACGTTCAGCAGGATCAGCAGGATCAGCGACGGCAGGGCGAACAGCGCCAGCGTCGCGCCGGCCCGTCCGAGCGGCGTCTTCCCCGAGCCCTTGCGGGTCGGGCTCGGCCGCCGGCCGGGGCCGGCCACGCCCACGCCGCGGCGCGCCAGCCCGACCTTGTCGACGACGCGGGAATCGCGTGCGTCGCGCGTGTCCAACGCCATCAGGTCACCTCGCCCATGTCATGCCCTCCGGATGCGCGCGGCGTCACGCGCCCGCGTCCAGTTCCTTCTGCAGCTTCTCGAGGGCCTCGCGCGCCGTGACGGTGCCGCCGAGGACCGACTGCGCGAACGAGATCGTCGGCTGCGTGCCGTCGACCTTGGTCACGTTCTGGAAGACGGTGTTCGAGCCGGGCGCGCCCCAGGTCTTCGAGATGGGCTGCCAGTCGCTGAGGATCTTCGTGGTGTTCGGGTCGTCCGCGTACGCCTCGTCGGCGATGGACTTGAGCGGCGGCAGGCCGATGCCGGTCTGCTTCGTCCAGAGCGACTTCATGTTCTGGTAGTAGTACGTGAGGAACGCCTCGCTGTTCTCCTGGCTGGGCGTCGACTTGTACATCATGATGTTGTTCGGGAAGTAGAGCGCGCCCTTCTCGCCGCCGGGGCCCACGAGCGGGTCGCCGACCACCATCTGCGCCGCCGTCTCGGGCGTCACGTTCGCGGGGGCGCCCGCGCCGTCCCAGAGCATGCCGAAGGTGCCGGCGTCCATCTGCTGGTACGCGTTGTCGGAGGTGTAGGTGGCGCTGCGGGGATCCACGTAGCCGTTCTTCACCATGCCGAGCACCCACTCGACGGCCTCGATGTTCTTGTCGGTGACGACGTCCGGGTTCTGGTCGCCGTCGAACAGGCCGCCGCCGTTGTTGATCATGTGGGCGACGATCTGGTGGAAGCCGGTGAAGGCGCCGGCGCCGGAGCGGGTGCCGTAGCCGTAGACGCCGATCTTCTTGAGCCCGGCGCACGCGGCCTCGTAGGAGTCCCAGTCGGTGGGCGCCTCGACGCCGGCCTTCTCGAGGAGGTCCTTGCGGTACCAGTACATGCGCATGTCGAGGTTGTACGGGACGGCCGCGTAGCCGTTGGCCGTCTTCAGGGTGTCGACGAGGCCCGGGAGGAAGTCGTCGTAGATCCCGTTGCCCTTCCACGTCTCGATGAGGTCGTCGGCGTACGCGATCTTGCCCTGCGACTCGAAGAGGAACGCGGTCGTGCCGCCGCCCGAGCTCACCGCGGGGCCGTTGTTGGCGGCGACCGCGGTCGAGAAGGTCTGCGTGAAGTTGGCCCACTGGACCTGCTGGTAGCTGACCTTGCCGAACCCGCTCGCGGGCTTGTACGCGGCGGAGATCACCTTGTCCTCGGTGAGGAACGCGGGCGCGCCCCAGGGCATGTTCCAGAACTTGAGGGGTGCGCCGGCGCCGCTGGCGCCTCCTCCGCCGCCGCTGCAGGCGGCGAGGAGGCCGACCGCCGCGGCGCCGACCCCCGCGCTGAGGAGGGATCGTCGGGTGAGGCCGTTGCCGAAGGCGCTCGTTGACTGCTGTGGCATTTCTGACTCCGTCGTCTCGTGGTGCTGTGTGTGGTGGGAGGGAAGGGGCTGGGTCTAGGGGCGCGCGTCGGCCGCGAGGGCGGGCGCGGCGGCGAGCAGGGCGCGGAGCTCGGCGACGTCGCCGGGTGCGCAGCGGCCGTGGGCGGCGTCGCGGGCGATCCGCAGCGCCGTGCGGTGGCCCGACTCGAAGACGACGGGCAGGTCCTCGCGGCCGGCCGGATCCGTGACGCTCGCGCGGCCGGGCGATGCCGAGCCGGGCGCGGGCAGGACCACGTGCGCGGCGCGGTCGCCGACGAGGATCCGGAACGTCGAGCGCCCGTGATCGTGGCCAGCGACGACCACGCTCACGACCACGTGCACGCCGGAGGCGCTCGGCCCGGCGAGCATCAGGTGCTGGGGCGTCGCGACGACGGGCACGAGCTCGGCGAGGGGCGAGCCGAGCAGCGTCCCCGCGGTGAGCGCGAGCGCCCGGGCGGCCCCGCGCAGGTCCGCCGGGCCCGCGACCGCGGCGCGCGCCTCGAGGAGCGCGCCCGGAGCGGCGAAGCGGTGGATGCGCGGCGCGACCCGACGGACGGCCTCCGCGTGCCGCCACGGCACGTCGAGCACCACGGGGACGCCGGTCGCGATCAGCGCCGCGAGCGCGGCGTCGTCGGCCGCGCCGGGGTCGAGCACGAGGAGCGCGCGAGCGCCGTCCCGCGTGGCCTCGACCGCACGGGTCGCCCAGCCGGGTCCGCCGTCGAGCACGACGACCTCCCCGGCGTCGTCCGCGCGGCGGAAGGACTCGGGCAGCGAGGCGAGGGTCGCGGCGGCCGCAGCCCGGCGGATCGGGGTCGCGGTGGGGTCGACCCGCACGGCGAGGGAGCTCATGCGGCCAGCCCCGTGCGGCATCCGACGCCCGCGAGGGCGCGGCCGCCGGCGGAGGCGGCGGAGCGGATCAGCTCAGCGCACTGCTCGGCGATGGACGTCGCCAGGGCGAGGTCGGCGAGGAGCTCGTCGAGCGGCACGGGATCGGCGGTGCCGACGAGCACGTCGTGCACGTGCTCCCACTCGCCGACGTAGCCGTTGTCGGCGTACGGCCCCCACGTCGTCGCGCGGCGGGCGTCGGCGAGGGTGGCGGTGCTGGATCCGGCATGCACGTAGGAGAGGGAGAAGTCGACGTGGAGGGAGCGGTCGACGGCGACCGCGTCGAGCGTCCACTCGGGATCCCACGTCGCGCCGCCCACGCCGTGCACCTCGAGCACGCTCTCGCCGACCATCGCGACGATCTCGTAGCCCCAGGGGTCGAGGGTGCGCGCCGCGATCACGCGCGGCGGCGCGACCGGGAGCAGCTGGCGGGCGAGCGGCAGGTCGTGGATCGCGAGGCCGAGCACGCCGCCGGTGATGGCGGCCACGCGGGCCTCCAGGTCCGGGGCGCCGGGCGAGCGGTGCGCGGGCCGGCCGACGATCTCGGTGGCCGAGTCCTCGGAGTCGGGGTTCGGCGGGATCACGGCGGAGATGCGGACGGTGTGCGGGGCGTCGCCGGACGCGCGCCAGCCGTCGAGCGCGGCGGTCCAGGCGGCGTCGAAGGCGTGCATGGTGCCGACGACGACGGGCACGCCGTGCTCGACCGAGGCCCGGGCGATCGCCTCCCCCTCCTCGGCGGAGACGGCGAGCGGCTTCTCGCACAGCACCGCGCGCTTGCCGGCGCGGCACGCGGCGATGACCTGCTCCGCGTGGAAGCGGTTCGGGCTGCCGATCACGACGACGTCCACGGCCGGGTCGTCGATGAGCGCATCCGCGTCGGTCGAGTGGCGCGCGTCGACGCGGGCGGCGACGCGGCGGGCCACGTCCGGATCCACGTCCATCACGTGCACCACGCGGAACCTGTCAGCCATGCGCGCCAACGTCGGCAGGTGGATGGCCTGCCCGACCGGCCCGGCCCCGATGAGGCCGACCCCGAACACCACTTCGCTCACGACGCCCTCGTCCCTAGCTGATGACCCAGGACGAAAACTGACGACCTGTTTACGGTTGAGTCACTGTACGTCCCGCTTCGCGGACCGCACAAGGGGGAGGATCGACATCGTGACCGACACCCGCAGGCCGGCCCCGCCCTCGGGCACCCCCGAGAGCGTCGCCCGTGCTGATGAGGATGAGAGCGCGACCACGCTCGGGGGCCGTGTGACCGGCAACGCAGCGCGGGGGCGGTACTCGACCGGCGTCCGCCGCCGTGCCGAGATCGTCGACGCGGCCGTGCGCGTGTTCGGCATCCGCGGCTACGGCGCCGCGACGATCAAGGAGATCGCCGACGAGGTGGGCGTCTCCCCGGCCGCCGTGCTCCGTTACTTCACGAAGGAGGAGCTGCTCACCGAGGTGCTCCGCCAGTGGGACCGGCAGCAGCCGTTCGTCTCCGAGGCCGCGCCGGGCCTCCCCGCCATCCGCGCCTTCGTCGACCTGATGCGGTACCACGTGGAGCACCGCGGCTTCCTCGAGCTGTACCTGACCTTCGCGACCGAGGCGTCGGACGCGACGCATCCCGCGCAGGAGTACATCCGCACGCGGTACGCGCGGACGATCGCGCAGATCCGCCAGCGCATCGGCGAGGCCGGCACGCTCGGCCAGGTGCCCGCGATGGACGAGGCGACGCTCGACTACGAGGCCGCCTGCTTCCTCGCGATCCTCGACGGCCTCGAGATCCAGTGGCTGCACAACCCGCGGATCGACCTGCCCGGCCTCGTGGGCGAGTACGTGGAGCAGTCGATCGCGCGGTGGCGGGCGGGGGCGAGGGCGGCCGTCCCGCCCGGTTCCGCGTCGTGGGAGTGACGCCGTCGGCGGAGCGGGCGCGCCGGCCGGACCGCGGCCCGCGCCTCGTGCGCGCCCTCTGGATCACGGGCTTCGCGATCGGCACCGTCAGCCACGTGCTCGACCTGGCGACGGCCGGGCTCGACGTCTACGCGGGGCACCCGCTCCCGCTGCGGGCGTTCTGGGTGTCGCTGACGGTCCTGGATCCGCTGGTCATCGCGCTGCTCGCGCTCCGGCGCCCTGCAGGGGTCGGGCTCGGCATCGCCGTGATCCTCGAGGACATCGCGGTCAACTGGTCGGTGATCGCGACGACCGGCGGCATCCCGGTGTGGGGTGCGGTCGACCAGACGCTGTTCGCGATCCTGGTGCTGTCCACCGCGCCCGTCCTCCTCCCTGGGCGGAGAGCGGGATGACGCCGTCGATCAGCGCGACCTCGACGACAGCGGCCCTACGGCTCCATGGCCTGACCCACGGCCGCGATCGCGTGCTCGATGCGGGATCGCATCGTCTCGATCGTGAGCGCGTCGGCGCCGTGCGCGGCGGCTCGCCGGGGAAGACCCGGCAGCGCTGACCGCAGCCGCTCCAGGAAGGTCCGCGCCGCAGGCGCACGGATGCCGAACATGTCGAGCGCGTCCGCGGTGGTGAACGAGTCCAGACTCGTCTCCCGGTCGCCGAGGAGCGCCAGCTGGTGGCGCTGACCGTCGCCGAGCGGCACCGGATTCACGTCGAAGGCAGGAGCGAGCGCCCAGGCGGTCCCCTCGCGCAGGAAGCCGTGGTTGCGCAGATGGTCGTCGAGATTCCCGACGAGCGCGCCGAACACGGCTCGTCTCCACAGCTCGGTCACGTCGGCACCGGCCACCTGCGCGAAGTCGACCACGTCGACCCAATCGCCTCCGTCACCGTCCGTCGCCTCGAGAGCGGTCATCGCGGACATGTAGGGGATGCGGACACCGTCGGCGCCGCGGTCGAAGCGCCTCAGGAACAGGACCGTGCGTCGGGTGCCGTCCACCGTGATCCGCTTCGTGTCGTGAGGCGGGACGTCGATCCCCACCTCGCCCATCACGTCGAGCACCGCAGCTTCCCACGCGATCACGTTCCATTCGTCACCGGTGGGCTTGGGGAACTTCGCCAGCCACAGGTCGGCGCCGATCCTGACGTTCGCCTTGGGGCGCGCGCCTCCCAGCGAGCCGGTCGCCCGGAAGAGACGACGGACTGCGGCATCATCGATCTCCGTCTCGCCACGCTCGATCTGGTCAGCGACGTGGACGATCTCGGACAGATCGGCTTCCGCGGGGACCCCGCCGCCCGTCGCCACGGCGACACCGCCCTGCCAGAACCGGGTCGCCCCCTGTCGCCCCTCGTCGTTGACGCCCAACATCAGGGTCAGCTCATCGAGCGTGCGCCCGGCAGCGCGATTCTGCACCTTCCGACCCCAGGTGTCCGGCGCCGAGTCGCTGAAGGGGTTCGCGGGAGCCAGCGCCTGAGCACCGGGGAAGAGGCCGAGGGCCGGCGAGAGCGCGAATGCGTCTCGCCGGCGCAGGTAGTCGGAGTCGTACTCGAACGACCCGGAGGTCCTGGTGCGGAAGATCCTCCCCGCGCGCACCTCCTCACGGCCGATCACGGTCGTCACGTCGTAGGCGTCAGCCACGCTTGCGCACCCGGACGCGTTCCGGCAGCTTCTCGTCGACCATCAGCCGGCCTCGCTCGGTACCGAACGGATCGGTGGCGGAGACCACGCCGTCCATGAGCCCCAGCACGCGAAGGATCCGGAGCGTGATCTCCAAGCTCGTCCCCTGCCCGTTCTCGAGCTTGCTGATGGTCTGCTGCGTCGTCCCGGCGCGCTCCGCGACCATCTTCGCCGTGAGACCCAGCAGCTTCCGCTGGGTAGCCAGGTTGCGCCCGACGATGCGCAGGGATCTCGTGATGGCGGGAGGCGTGGTCGGCATGGCAGCAGTTTAGGTCAAGCTGACTAGATCTTAAAGGGGTTGATGTCACGCAAGTTTGATGTCAGGCCACACTGACGCACTCCTTGCGGAAGGGGACGGCGCCTAGTGCGCGGCCACACCCTCCGGCAGCGCCTCCGCCGGACGGCGCACGAAGAACGACGCGGCGACGGCGGCGAGGGAGATGAAGCCGCCGATCATGAAGGCCGCCTGCACGCCGGCCGCCGTGGCCGTGACCTCGGACTGGCCGTCGGCGACGCCCGCGACGGTCGTCGTGGTGAGCACCGTGACGAACAGCGCCGTGCCGGCGGCGCCCGCGAGCTGCTGCATCGTGGAGACGGTCGCGCTGCCGTGCGAGTAGAGGCGCGGCGGCAGGGATCCGAGGGCCGAGGTGAGCAGCGGCGTGAACATGAACGCGAGGCCCGCGTTGAGCACCAGGTGCACCGCGATGACCCAGCCGATGGACGTGCCCTCGTGCAGCATCGTGGTCATACCCCAGAGGGCGATGCTCACGACGACGGCACCGGGGATCACGAGCGGGCGCGGCCCGACGCGGTCGAACAGGCGGCCGACGATGGGCGACAGGATCGCCATGAGCGCGCCGCCGGGGAGCAGCAGCAGGCCGGTCTCGAGCGTGCCGAGCTCCAGCACGTTCTGCAGGTAGAGCGGCAGGACGATGAGGCTGCCGAACAGCGCCATCATGCTGACGCTCACCATGATCACGGCCACGACGAACGCGCGGCTGCGGAACGTGCGGAGGTCCATGAGGGCGCGGTCCTCGCGCTGCAGGCCGATCTGGCGGGCGATGAACGCGGCGAGCGCGGCGACTCCGACGACGATCGGGATCCACAGCGGCAGGGGCGCGTTGCCCTCGGCGGACTCGCCCAGGCTCGAGAGGCCGAAGATCAGGCCGCCGAACGCGAGCGTGGAGAGCACGACGGAGCGGATGTCGAACGGGAGCTTCCGCGGGGTCGTGAGGTTCGTGATCTTCCAGAGTCCGAGCGAGAGCGCGATGACGGCGATGGGCAGCACGATCCAGAACATCCAGCGCCACGACAGCGAGCTGAGGATGAGGCCGGACACCGTCGGCCCGATCGCCGGCGCGACCGCGATGACGATGGAGATGACGCCCATGAGGCGGCCCCGGCGCGCGGCAGGCACGAGGTTGAGGACGGTCGTGAACAGCAGCGGCATCATGATGGCCGTGCCGCTGGCCTGCACGATGCGGCCGACGAGCAGCACGCCGAAGCCGGGCGCGATGGCGGCGATGAGCGTGCCGATCGAGAACAGCGTCATGGCGGCGCCGAAGACCTGGCGCGTGGTGAAGCGCTGCAGGATGAAGCCGGTCGCGGGGATCACGACCGCCATGGTGAGCATGAAGCCGGTCGTGAGCCACTGCGCGGTGGCGGTGGTGATGGACAGGTCGACCATGAGGCTCGGCAGGGCGACGCTCATGATCGTCTCGTTGAGGATGACGACGAACGCGGCGACCACGAGCAGGCCGATGACGAGCGGGGCGCCGTGCGGCAGGCGCTCGTCCTCGGGGGCGACGGGGCGGTCGGCGGCGGCGCGGCCGGCGGTGGGGACGGTCGCCTCGGAGGGCGGGGTGGCGTCGCGCCGGGTGTCGGCGGCGGGCGGCGTGCTCATGGGGATCTCCGGGAGTGGAAGGCGGGGCGCGCGCGACGGTGCGGGGCCGGGACGGTCTCGATGTCAGACTCGGACCATGTGGCAGTATATGACAGATTCGTCGGATCCGACCGGCGGGATGTTCGAGAGGCAGGCGACCGGATGGGCACGCTGAGCGACACGGCCACGACCACCGCGGGCACCGGCGCCGCGGGCACCGGCGCCGCTGGCCTCCGCGAACGGCGCCGCATGGCGACGACCACCGAGATCAGCGAGGCCGCGCTCGCGCTCTTCGAGGAGCGCGGCATGGCGGCCACCACCATCCACGACATCGCGCAGGCCGCGGGCGTCTCCGACCGCACCTGCTTCCGCTACTTCCCGAGCAAGGAGGAGTCGGTCCTCACCCTGCACCCGGTGTTCGACGCGCCGCTCGACGCCTGGCTCGCCGACGTCGACCGCGGATCCGCGCCGCTCCCCCAGCTCGAGGCCGTCTACGAGCGCGTGCTCGCCAGCCTCGACGGCGACCTCTCCGCCATCGCGCACCAGCAGCTGCGCGTGCGACGGCTCATGGCGGCCGAGCCGCAGCTGCGGTCGACGGCGGTGTCGCTCGACGCGGCGCGCTCGTGGGAGCTGGCCGAGAGGATCACGACGGCGTTCGGCGGACGCATCACCGCGCAGGAGGCGCGCCTCGTCACCGAGCTCGCGGGCGTCGCGGTGCGCGCGGCCTTCGACGAGTGGGCGGATGCGCGCACGGCCGGCCTCGACGCGACCCTGGTCGCCTCCCACGCGGCGGTGCGCCGTCGCCTCCGCGACATCGCGGGCAGCGGCGCGGCCTGAGGCGACCGAGGATCACCCGGCCGGACGACGGCCTCAGCCCGCCTCGCCCGCCGGGCGCTCGCGTCCGCGGGCGATTCTCGCCGCGCGGCTGCGGCGCATCGACACCCAGAGGAACACGAGGAGGCCCAGCACGATCGCGCCGGAGAGGATCTCGCGCGGGCCGATCGGCTGCCCCGTCCCCGCCAGCACGGCGAAGAGGACGACCCAGGCGACGGGGAAGACGGCCCCCGGCCACGCGTGCCGGCGGTTGGACAGGACGAACATGTGGACGAGCAGCATCGCGGCGAGACCCGCGTAGAGCAGCCAGCGGGGGGTGTCCTCGAGCAGGGAGGTCATGGTGCTCCTTCATCGGTAGTCGTTGCGGGTGGGGGTGGAATGGGGGGCACGGATCAGCCGTCGCCCTCACGGGCGAGAGCCCGCGCGGCCAGCAGGCCGGCGGCACCGCACCAGGCGACGAGGCCCGCCAGGCCCGCGAGGACGGTCGCGGGGCCCTCCGCGGCGATCGTCGCGGTGCTCATCGCCTTCAGGGCGAGCGTGCCGGGGAGGACGGCGAGGAGGACGTCGGCGGGGCCTCGGAGCGGGACCGGTCCCACCACCGTGAGCACCGAGACGGCGATCGGCAGCACCAGCACGACGAGCATGAAGACGGCCATCGCTGCGGCACCGCGCCGGAGGACCGTGGCGGTGAGGAAGACCAGCAGGACGACCGCCGCTGTCGTGAGGGTCGCCACGGCCGTGGCGACCAGGAGGGCGGAGACGGTCGCGGGCGAGGGCCCGTCCGCGATCAGGTGCACGGCGGCGAGCACGGCGGCGACGCCCAGCACCCCCAGCGCCCCCAGGGCCGTCGGCGCCACGGCGCGCGCCGAGAGCAGCCGGCCCCGCCGCGGCACGAGCGCCAGGGAGGTGAGGACCGTCCCGTCCGTCGTGTCCCGGCTGGCATTCCCGAGGACGGCGAGGGCGAAGGCGACCCCGAAGACCGTGGCCGCCAGCTCGATCGGCAGCGTGAGCACGAGCGCGGCGCCATCCGCGGTCGGATCGGCGAACGCGCCCGTGAAGGCGCGGGCGCCGGCCCCGGCCAGCAGCGCGAGCCCCGCCGCCCAGATCAGGCCGCCCCGCAGCGCTCCTCGCTGGACGCTGCGGTGCAGCTCCGCGGACGCGACGTGCGCCCAGCGCTGGCCGCGTGACGCGGTGGCGGTGGCGGTGGCGGTGGCGGTGGCGGTGGCGGTGGCGGTGGCGGTGGCGGTGGCGGTACCGTGCGACGCGCTCATGACGCGACCTCCCTCTCCGCGGTCGTGCCGGTGGTGGACAGGAAGACGTCCTCGAGCGACGTCCCCGGCGTGCTCAGGTGGCTGAGGCCCGCCCCGGACTCATACGCGATCTGCGCGACGCGCGTCGAGCCGACCCCGTGGACGATGACGCCGCGGCCCTCGCGCTGCGGCGGGAAGCCCGCGGCCGTCAGAGCCTGGGCGAGGCGCTCCGGCGCGGGGGACTCGGCGTAAACGCGCGAGGACCCGTCGCCCCCCAGCTCGTCCAGGCGGCCCTCGCGGACGACGCGACCGTGGGCGAGGATCACGACGCGGTCGGCGACGAGCGACAGCTCGCTCATGAGGTGGGAGGACAGGAGGACGCAGCCGCCGCGGTCGGCGTGGATCCGCAGGAGGTCGCGCAGCCAGAGGACGCCGTTCGGGTCCAACCCGTTGACCGGCTCGTCGAGCACGAGGTTCCGGGGGTCGTCGACCAGCGCCAAGCCCATGCCCAGCCGTTGCTTCATGCCGAGCGAGTACGCCCCGATGCGCTTGCTCCCGACCTCCTCGAGGCCGACCATGCGGATGAGCTCCTCGGCGCGACCCCGGGGCCGGCCCTGCGTGCGACACGCGTAGTCCAGCAGTCCGCGCGCGGTCATGCGCGGCGGGAGCCCGTCCGCGGAGAGGAGAGCTCCCACCTGCGCTGCCGGGCGTCGCGCCTGGACGTGGCGCTCGCCGTCGATCCGGGCCTCGCCGGCGTCCGCACGGGTGAGGCCGAGGACGATGCGCATCGCGGTCGACTTGCCCGCTCCGTTGTGGCCGATGAACCCGGTGACCTCCCCGTCGCGCGCGCGGAGGGAGACGTCGTCGAGCACGGTGGTGCCGCCGTAGCTCTTGGAGACGTTCGCGATCTCGATCATCGTGCGGCCCTGGCCTCTCTCTTCGTGCGGGCGATGCGGGGGGACGCCTGCACGAGCGCGCGGGAGAGCGCGTGCAGGTCGGATTCGCGGCAGCGTGCCGCGGTGAGCCGCCGCGGCGAGCCCGCGTACATGCGGAGGGAGGCGAACGTCCACGTGCCGTCCGCCGATCCCGCCGGGCGGACCGATGCAACCGTGTGCACGGCGAGGGCCGAGACGAAGGTGCGCCGCTCCTGGACGACGTGCGAGGTGACGGCGACTTGGTCGGTCGCTGCGTCGAACGCGAGCCTCGACGCGAGCTGGCGGAACAGCGCGGAGGACAGCAGGATCACGCCCAGCCCGATGAGGACGCCGGCAGCGAGCGTGGTCCCGGCGGCCGTCGCGACGAGCGCGGCACCCGCACCGATGGAGCCCATGACCGCAGCGGTGACGCCGCTACGGACGACCGGGCCCGGCGTCACGAGCGAGGCCGCGGCCGCCGCCTGGTCGGGGAAGTGCTCGCGCAGGATCGCCGCGACGGTGGACCGCGGCAGGGTCGGGAGGATGAGGTTCGTGCCGAGCTGGGCACCGGAGTCCGTCGTCAGCAGCGAGAGCCGAGCGCGGCCCAGGACCTGCTCCAGGAGGTTGCGCTGCACGACGACCCCCGCCAGCGCGTGGGCGCTGATGTTCCGCTCGCGCGTCTCGATGAGCCCGTACCTGATCACCAGGTCGTGCGCCGGCGTCGTGCCCACGTGGAAGCCCCGGTACTGGACCGCCGTCGCGACGGTCGCGAGCGCGGCGACGACGACCGCGACGATCGCGGCCACCAGGACCGGGCTGATCCCGCCCGCAGCGTCAGCGAGCGGCACGTCGGCCCCGGCCGTCTGCAGCACTTCCCACACCGATGCCACGAGCGTGGGCGCGAGGACGACGAATCGCGCGTGCAGGAAGGTGACGGCGACGAGGTCGCGCCAGGAGGCCGCGTAGATCGTGCGCTCCCGGTCGTCGGGCCGGGCGGACGGGGGAGCGGGAACGGACGCGGGACCGGACGGCGCGTCACCGGCGACGGGCCGCACTCGAGCGAGGAGCGAGCGGTGCGTCGGCGCGTCGACCCCGCGGAAGACGATCCGGGTGGAGGCGTCACCTGCCTGCGTGACCGTGACCCGGTGCAGCCCGAAGATCCGCAGGGCCCAGGTGCTCTCGGTCTCGACCGCGGAGATCGAGCCCCACGGGAGGACGCGCGAGCGGGCGTCGATCACACCCGACCACATCCGGACCTCGGTCCCCGTCACCTCGTAGCGCACGGTCGCCCAGCGGTAGACGGGCTCCATGAGCCGGTAGGCGCCGAGCGCGATCAGGAGCGGGATGACGAGGCGGCCGACCCACGGCTCGGCCTGCGGGACCCAGACGAGGGTCGCGAGGACCAGCGTCAGGTAGCTGGGGAGATGACCCGCGAGGTCCGCCGCCATGAACCGCGGCGAGTCGCGGAAGGTCGTCGCGTCGCGGTCAGGCCGCATCGCGGGGCTCCCACGTGCCCATCACGCGCCGACGCAGGGCCTCCGCCTCGCCCGGGAGGACGGGCCCGATCACGGGGCCGTCGCCGATGCAGACGAACCGCACGCGGACCATGCCGAACGCGCGGAGGAGCGGACCTTCGGCGATCTCCACGTTGAGGACCTGCGCGGTGGGCATCACGAGCGAGGTCCGGACGAACCGACCTCGGGCGATGTAGACGGCGTCCGCGGTGACCGTGTACGACCAGTTCGCGAGCCGCAGCGGGTTCAGGACGAGGACGTCCACGAGCGTGAGGACGGCGACGACGGGCACCGCGATCCATGCCGCGGTCTCGAGCGCGCCGCGACCCCCGAGCCACAGGACCAGGGGCAGGACGACGGCCAGGACGCCGACGGCGCCGAGGACCGAATGGGTGCTCCAGTAGAGGGCGGCGGATCGCGGGAGACGCGCGACGCCCGGCGACCCGGATGCCGGCAGCACCGAGCTGGGGTGGAGCGGGCGCGGATCGCGGCCGCCGTCGGCGGTCGGCTCGCCGTCCCCGGGCAGGTGCAGCGTGTCGTCCATGCCGAGGGTCACCTCCTGGTCGCTCTCGATGGCCACGGTACGTCGTCGGCACGCTGCTGGTGGTTGTGGTGGGAGGCGGAGGCCCCCGGGTCGACTGCGACCCGGGGGCGTCCGTCAGGGACTACAACCCGAGGATGTTGAGGATCAGCTCGATGATCGAGGAGACCGACAGGCCACGGGAGATCCACTTCTGCACCTGAGCCCAGTTGGACTGGACCCACTTGGCGACGGCGGCGACCTTGGAGGCGCCGTACTTCCATGCCTGGGCGAGGACCTTGGCGACGAATGACCACATATGCTGCTTCGCTTTCTTCTACGTGCATGATCGATGGACCGTCCAGACGCGTGCACAGGAGTCGACTCTGATTCCGGGTGGATCGGAATCCGACCCGGCGTGGTCACGAAGCTATTGAGGCCGGGCGCTCCGAGCTAAGCCCAGAGGTCTCGACTTCCGCAACGCGAGGCGCGCGAAGCGATACGAAAGTCTCGGATGCCCTGCCCCGGACGTCGTCGCCCAACCTCTCGACGAAGTCCGCGAAGGCCTCCGCCGTGCCGACGACGCCGACCCGCTCGGCGATGCGGCCGGCGCGGAGGGCCGTGTGGTCAGCGCCCGCCCGGTGCGGCCGTTGCCGTCGCTGAAGCCGTGGGTCGTCTCGAACTGCGCATGCGCGATCGGCGAGAGCGTCGATCGCGTCCTCGGTCGCGCGCACGTTCACGATGACGTCGAGGCCACCCGCGAGCCGTGGTGCATCAGCTCGGCGATCGCGAGGCGCTCAGGCGTGACGCGATCGCCCTCGATGCATGACGACGAGATGCTCTCCGATCGGATGAGCAGGTGGTTCAGGTGCTGGCCGCGCGTCCCGATCCGCTCATCGGCAGGCGCCAGCGCGGCGAGGGCGTCGGTGATGTGCACGACAGCGGCATCATCGCCAGGGACGACTCGCGCCCCCTCACCCGAACGCGCGCCGCGACGCGATCTCCGCGCCCGCGACGAGCGCCCGGAGCTTCGCCCACGCCACGTCGGTCGCGACGAACTCGTAGCTCGCGAACGTGGAGAGGCCGCAGTCGGTGCCGGCGATCACGCGGGTCGGGTCGCCGACCGCGTCGACGACCGCGAGGATCCGGTCGGCGATGACCTGCGGGTGCTCCAGGTAGTTGGTGGTCACGTCCACCACGCCGGGGATGAGGACGGCGCCGCCCGGCAGCGGGTGGGCGCGGAACGCGGGCGCCTCGTGCTGGTGCGCCGGGTTCCCGAGCGGGATGCTGAACGCGCCCACGTTCGCCCGGTACAGGTGCGGGAGCAGCACGTCGACGGGCACGTCGTCCTGGTGCGGGCCCTGCCAGTTGCCCCAGCACACGTGCAGGCGCACCTTCTCGCGCGGGATGTCGCGGATCGCGTGGTTGAGCGCATCCACGTGCAGGTCGACCGCGGCGAGGAACTCCTCGAGCGTGGCGTCGCCGAACTGGATCACCCGCTCCATCGCGAGGTCGGGCGCATCGATCTGGAGGGTGTGGCCGCGCGCGGCGATCGCGTCGTACTCGAGCTTCAGCTGGTCGGCGAGCGCGAAGACGTAGGCGCGGTCGTCGCCGTAGTGCGGGTTCGCGGCGTCGAGCAGCAGGGTCGTGGAGACGATCCCCGGGGTCGCGGCGGAGAAGAACGTGCCGGCGGGGCGGAGGCCGCGGTCGGCCTGCACGGCGAGCTCGCGGTCCAAGCCGTCGAGGTCCTCGGTGATGCCCGCGAGCGTCGGGTCGTACGCGAGGAGGCCCTGCGCGACCGGCGGATCCCAGACCCGCGCCACGTCCGCCCCCTCCACGATCTGCTTCGCCTGGAACGCGGCGTAGTCGGGGAACTTGATCGAGTCGAGCGTGGGCTTGCGGTGGCCCGCGCCGCCGAACCCGTCGATCCGCTCGAGCACGTAGGTCGAGAAGCCGACGCGCGGCACCTCGCCGTCGTTCACGATGTCGAGGCCGGTCTCGAGCTGGCGGCGCACGGTGTCGGCGACGGACGACGCGGTGACCTCCGCGAGCTCGGCCGCGTCGAACGGGCGCCCCTGGTCGCGCGCGACGAGCAGGCGGGTCAGCTCCGGCGAGCGCGGCAGGCTGCCGGCGTGCGTGGTCGGGATGCGGTCGGTCATGCGGGCTCCTCGGGGTGGGGCGTGGCGGGCGGGCGGGTGCGGTGGGGCGGGTCGGGTCGGGCGCGGTCGGCGCGGTCGTGCTCGGCGCGGTCGTGCTCGGCGCGACATCGCGACGCGGCGCGACGACGCGACGACGCGACGCGACCAGCCTGGCGGACGGCGCGCCCTGGCGCTCGCGGCGTCGCGACGGGTCCGTCACACCGCGACATGCGCGGGCCGATCCACCGCCCGCGCGCCGGCCCGGACCCGTGCATGTGGACGGTCGGGCGCCGATCCCCGCCCCCGTGCCTAGCCTCCATCCGGACGGCAGCGCTCCCGGCGCGCGACGAAGGAGATCGAGCATGCGGCGAGCGGTGGATCCGCACGACCTCCCCCTCGTCTGCGGCGTCGTCGCCCTCGGCTCCGCGTGCATCGCGACCGCTGTCCTCGCGGTCCTCACGGTGGGCGGGCTCCGGTTCCGGCAGCTGCTGCTCGCGGACCCGGCGGCGCGGCCCTCCCCCGCGAACCCCTGACGCGCCGCGCCGCCCTCCCCACCCGGCCCGGCAGCGCGGCCGCCCGATCACGCGATGCGGATCAGCTTCCGGTTGGCGAACTCGTCGACCGCGTGCCGGCCCAGCTCGCGGCCCGAGCCCGAGCGCTTCACGCCGCCGAAGGGCAGCTCGGCGGCGTCGCCGAGCACGAGGTTCACCCAGACCATGCCGGCGTCGATGCCGTCGGCCACGCGCAGCGCCTGCTCCGGATCCGTCGTGTAGACGTAGGAGCCGAGGCCGAACGGGGTGTCGTTGGCGAGCGCCACCGCCTCCGCCTCGGAGGAGACGCGGTAGAGCGCGGCGACCGGGCCGAAGAACTCCTCGCGGTAGGCGTCCATCTCGGGCGTCACGTCGGCGAGCACCGCGGGCGGGAACATGTTGCCGACGGGCTCGCCGCTCGCGAGCACGGTGGCGCCCTGGTCCACCGCGCGGGCCAGCTGCTCGGTGAGGCGCTCGGTGGCGGCGTGCGAGGCGAGCGGGCCGAGCAGGGTGCCGTCGGCCATCGGATCCGCGGGCTGGGCGGCCGTGAGCTCGGCCGTGAAGCGCGCGGCGAAGTCGTCGTAGAGGTGGTCGATCACGAGGAAGCGCTTGGCGCCGTTGCAGGACTGGCCGTTGTTGTCGAGGCGCGCGGCCACCGCATCCGCGACGACGGCGTCGAGGTCGTCGGTCGACAGCAGGATGAAAGGGTCGGATCCGCCCAGCTCCAGCACGACCTTCTTGAGGTGCCGGCCCGCGATCTCCGCGACGGCGGCGCCCGCCCGCTCGGATCCCGTGACGGAGACGCCCTGCACGCGCGGATCCGCGATGACGCCCTCGATCTGCGCGTTCGTCGCGAGCACGTTCCCGTAGACGCCCGGGTCGGCGCCGAGCTCCGCCGCCGCATCCCGGTACATGCGCTCGATCGCCTCGGCCGACTCCGGGCACTGCGGCGCGTGCTTCAGCAGGATCGTGTTGCCGGTCACGATGGCGGGACCGGCGAACCGGGCCACCTGGTAGTACGGGAAGTTCCACGGCATGATCCCGAGCAGCACACCGAGGCCCGAGCGGCGCACGAACGCGGATCCGGTGCCGTCGGCGAGCGCGATCGGCTCGTCGGCCAGGAAATCCTCGGCGTTCCGGGCGTAGTAGCCGAGGATGTCGGCCGCGAAGTCGACCTCGCCGAGCGCCTGGTCGAGGGGCTTGCCCATCTCGCGCACGATGATCCGCGCCAGCTCGTCGCGGCGCTCCGTGTGCAGCTCGGCGACGCGGGCCACGAGCGCGGCGCGCTGGGCGACGGAGGTGCGGCGCGACCAGCCGCGGTAGGCGCCCTCGGCGACGGCGATCGCGTCCTGCAGCTCCGGGTCGGTGATCTCGGGATGCTCGGCGACGGTCTCGCCGGTGGTCGGATCGGTGACGGCGTAGCTGCTCATGGGTGCTCCTCCTCGAGACCCCGCACGGGTGACGCGGGTGGGGCCCACGATATCGAGCGGGTGGCCGCGCGACAGGGCGTCGGGTCCGCGGGACGACGCTCGAAACCTCACGCGGCGTCGGCTTTGCACGGATGGCCGTCCCCGTCAACGCCTTGAGGAGCGACCGCCGGTCGTGGCACCGTCGTGGCGGGGCCGGGGATCCGCGCCCCGGGTCCGCTCGAGGAGCGGGCGGTCGGATCGGCCCCCGTCATCCGATGGGACACGAGGCGTCCACCGCTCGTATACCGGGTGAGCGCACGATGGGGGCGCGGTGCGGACGTCTCGGGGGCGCGCACCGCGTATCCGAGGGGAGTCGATGGGCGAGGCACGGGAGACCGACCGCGGCCGGATGCTGCGCCCCGGCCAGCCGCTGGGCCTCGGACTGGACGCCCGCGTCGACGAGTTCCTCGAGCTCCTGCTGAGCTGCCCGCTCGAGGACGTGCATCCGGCCGGCCGGGACTGGCTGCGCATGCGCTACGCGGAGGTCGTGCCCCTGGTGCTGCCGTACGCCCTCGCGTCCGTCGAGCACGGCCGACCGCTGCCGCCCGCGTGCCTCGACGCCCTCCGCGAGGACGCCGGGCGGAACGCCACGCGGACGGACGTCGAGCTGTCCGTCGCCCTCCGCGCCGCGCTCCCCGCGCTCCGGGTCTTCGCGCTCGTGATGCACGCCGCCGCAGCCGAACGGCGCGGCGTGCTCATCGTCGCCATGGCCCGCGCGTCGCACGTCGCCCACGAGCTCTGCACGTGCTGGGTGGAGTCGTGGATGGGGCACCGCTCGCGCGTGGCGGCGGCATCGCGCGCGGTGGTCGCGGATCCTCCGCGCGCCGACGAGGACGTCGAGCTCGACCTGGTCGCGCGCGCCCCCGACCTCGACCACGTGCAGGAGCGGATGCTCGCGCTCACCGCGCACGGGATGTCCAACGACGAGATCGCGCGCGCCACCTCCTACAGCCGGCAGGCCGTCGCCTGGCACCTCGGCCGGCTGATGCGCACGTGGAACGCGCCCAACCGCACGGCGCTGGTGTCGGTCGCGTTCGTGCGCGGGGTGATCCGCACGCGGCGCGCCCACCGCATCCACCGCGCCGAGCCGCCGCTCATGATCGAGGGCGGGACGACGGACGCCCCGCCATCCCGAGGGGATGACGGGGCGCCGACGGAGCCGTGACGGGGATCAGCCGCCGTTGATGCTGATGACGTTGCCGTTCTTCACGCTGTTGCCGAGGACGCCCCAGTTGAGGAACCCGCCGTCGCCGTTGTTCGTGACCTTGCCCGGTCCGTTGAACCAGTAGATGACGTAGCTGCCGCCCTTGATGGCGATCGGCTTCGCGTCGGCGATGGCGCCCTCCACGTAGATGTCCTGGTTCTTGTTCACCACGGCGACCGTGAGGCGGTCGGGGTTGCCGGCGTTGTAGTAGCCGACGTCGAGGGCGGCCTGGACGGCGCCGTTGCGGTCGCGCTGGTCGTTCACGGCGACGTTGATCGCGTTGACGATCGCGACCGGGTCGAGCGTGACGCTGCCGGTGATGGGGCTGGTGGCGGCGCTGGTCTTGGGGTCGGGCGCGGGGGCCTCCGCGGCCAGGGCGGGAGCCGCCGCGAAGCCGCCGAGGGCGGCGATCATGCCGCCTCCGAGGGCTGCGGTGGCGGCGATGCGGGTGGTCGTCGACGTGAGCTTGCTCATGGGTCTGTTCCTCTTCCTCAGGATCATGGATCGTTCGAGCGGTGCGTGTCGGTGGTGCTGACGAGGAAGAGAGTGCAGGGCGGGAGGGCGGAGCGCACGGGATCCGGGCGGTCGTTGGTCGGTCGTCCAACTCCTCACAGGTGGTTGGCTTCTGGGCACGGACGACGGCGAGGAGCAGGACCGATGACGAAGTGGCTGATCTCCTTCCCGAGCGGGGAGATGGACGTGCCGGACGGCGAGTGGCAGGCGGTGGTGGAGGAGTCGCACGCGGTCGTGCGGGAGGCGAAGGCCGAAGGCGTGTGGGTGTTCGGCGGCGGGATCGACGGGACCGTCCCGCCCGTGCGGGTGGCGGCCGACGGATCCGTGTCCCCGGGCGCACACCCGGGGACGGGTCGGCTGGAGGGCGGCTACGCGATCCTCGACCTGCCGACCCGGGAGTCCGCGTACGCGTGGGCGGCGCGGATGGCGGCCGCGTGCCGGTGCGCCCAGGAGGTGCGCGCGTTCGGGGACGACCCGGAGAGCTGAGGTCAGCGGCCGGAGCGCCGGTCGGTGCGACGGGCACGCCGCTAGCGTCGGGGCATGGACGACGGACGGGACGCGGGGCTGGGGGACGCCGTCGCCGACCTCCTCGGGCGGCCGGTGGCCGCGCTGGTGGACGTGCGCCGGGAGCCGCTGGAGTACGACGCGTTCCTCGCGCACCGGGCCGTGACGCGGGTCCGCGGGCAGGCGGTGCTCGCGGCGGGCGGCGCGCGGGTGCCGTGGTCGCTCGTCGAGAAGCGGACGGAGGGGCCGCACCTCGCCGTCCCGTACCTCGTGGCGAACGGCGCGCGGGAGCTGGCCGCCTACCGGTCGGGGCTGCTCGGCGGGCTGCCGCCGGGGATCCGGGCGCCGCGCGCGCATGGGGCGGCTCGCGACGCGGACGGCGGCGTGACCCTGTGGCTCGAGGAGGTGCGGCACCGGGGCGCGCGCCCGCTGGACCGGGCCGCGCTGCTCGACGCCGCGGAGGCGCTGGGTGCGCTCGGCGGGCGGTGGCTCGGGCGGCCGCCGGAGGATCCGTGGCTCTTCACGGGCTGGATCGACCGGCACGCGCAGCCCGAGGCGGCCGCCGCCGGCGCGCGGGCTCTCGCCGCTCCCGGACCACGTGCGGCCGCGGCGCTCGGTGAGCGGATCCCGGCCGCCGCCCGCCTCCTCGCGCATCAGGACCGCGTGCGCGCGGCGCTCGAGGCGCTGCCGCGGACGCTCTGCCACCACGACGCGACCGGCGCGAACGTGTTCGTCGACGGCGGCGGCATCGTGCTCATCGATTGGGAGTCGGTGGGGCCGGGCCCGGTCGGCGCCGACCTCGCGTCGCTGCTGTTCTCCTCGGTGCGGCGGGGCGATGCGTCGGTCGTCGACATGTCCTCGGTGCTCGACGAGGCGGTCGACCGCCACGCCGAGGGGATCCGCGCGGCGGGCGGGACCGTGCCGCCGGACGCCGTGCGCCACGGCCTCGACGCCGCCATCGCGCTGCGCTGGAAGCTCGCGGCCGACCTCGTGGTCGCGCTCGACGCCGGATCCGCGATGCGCCGCGGCAGCCTGCCGGACGAACCGCCGGAGCGCGCGCAGGCGGAGCTGACGGCGCTGCTCGACGTGCTGCTCGCGTCGGCGGGGCGCGTGCTCGGCTGACGCCCTCGAGTCGGCCGGACGGCGCCCGCCCGCCCGCATACGCTCGCGGCATGCCCACCCGGATCCGCCCCGCCGCCGCCCATGACCTCGCCGCGCTGCAGGGGATCGAGGACCGGGCCGACCGGATCCTCGTGGAGCTGCTCAGCCCCGCCGCGTGGTGGCCCGCGCCGACCGGGGCGGAGCGCGCGGCCGAACACGGGTTCCTGCTGGTCGCGGAGGACGCGGCCGCGGACGCGCCCGCCCTCGTCGGCTTCGCGCACGTCCTCGAGGCTGACGGCCTCGCGCACCTGGAGCAGGTGGCCGTGCCGCCCGAGCACGGGCGCCGGGGCCACGGTGGAGCGCTCGTGGAGGCGGCGGCCGAGGAGGCGCGGCGGCGCGGGCATCGGCGGATCACGCTGCGCACCTTCGCCGACGTCCCGTGGAACGCGCCCGCCTACGCCCGCGCCGGGTTCGTGGAGGAGCCGCCGGCGACGCCGTTCCACCTGGGCCTCGTGGAGACGGAGGCGGGGCTCGGGCTCGACCGGCTCGGGCGACGGATCCAGATGGGGCGCGCGCTGGGCTGACGGGTGGCAGGGACGGCGCTCGCGACGGGGCCCGACCCGCGAGCCCGCGACGCCCGTGTGGAACGCTGGACGCGTGATCGACGATGCCGACCTGACGCTCCCCGAGGCGGACCGGAGGCGGCTGATCGTCTGGGCGGCTGCCTGCGGTGTCCGGCTCCTGCCGGTCTTCTCCGCCGAGCGCCCGGACGACGGCCGGCTGCGGGACGCCCTCGACGGAGCCGCCGCCTTCGCGGGCGGGACGCTCGGGGTCGGCGTGATGCGCACGCTCGCCTTCGGCTGCCACGCCGCGGCCCGCGACGCCGAGTCCGCGGAGGCGACGGCGGTCGCCCGAGCCGTCGGACAAGCGGCGGCCGTGGCGCACATGGCGGGGCACAGCCGCGAGATCCCGCGGTACACGCGGAAGGCGCTGGCGGGCGAGCAGCTCGTCGCGGAGCTGGAGCGGCAGCGCGCGAGCGTGCCCGCGGGCTTCGCGGCGTACGTCTTCGGCTGAGCCGCGCGCATCCGCCGCCCGTCCTTGCGCGCGGTGCGCGCATCGGCCACGGTGGAGGCATGTCGTCGAGATGAGCACCGGCTCCCGCTCCGCTCCCATCCCACCCGCGCCCGGCGGATCCCGCTCGGCGCGCTTCGACGACAGGACCCCGCATGCCCGCTCACCCCGCGCCCACCGTCCGCGCCTACTCCCCCGCCGACGAGACCGGCTGGCTCCGCTGCCGGGCGCTCTCGTTCCTCGACACGCAGTACTTCGACTACGCGCTGGCCTC
The DNA here is from genome assembly GCF_027858075.1 of Clavibacter sp. CT19. NCBI lineage: Bacteria > Bacillati > Actinomycetota > Actinomycetes > Micrococcales > Microbacteriaceae > Clavibacter > Clavibacter sp. CT19. The sequence continues at coordinate 85,490 of NZ_JAQHYR010000006.1, forward strand.
GCGCCCGGATCCGGCCGAACCGTCCGTCGCGCTCGTCGCCGAGGACCCGGACGGCACGATCGTCGGGGTCCTCGACATCGGCGTCGAGGGTGCCCTCGCGACCATCGACGCGATCGCCGTCCACCCCGACCACCGGGGCCGACGCATCGCCACGACCCTCCTCGAGGCGGCTCTCCCGCTCCTCGCCGGGACGGGCGCCACCGAGCTCGACGCCTGGACCCGCGAGGATCCGGCCGCGAACGCGTGGTACCGCCGCGTCGGCTTCGTCGAGGAGACCCGCTACCTGCACGTCTACGTGGGCGAGGGTGACGACACGACCGGCTTCACGACCCCCGACGGCCTCGGCCGGCCGGTGCAGGCGCTCCTCCATGCGCCGATCGAGCGCGAGGCGGAGCTGCGGGCGCGGTTCCGGCGCGTGCACGTGTGCCGGCGTTACGTGCAGCCGCTGGAGTGAGTTCAGGTGGGCTACGAAGGCACAGCGCCGTCGACGATGCAGGCCTCGATCGTCCCTCCGCATGGCGCGCGCGAATACCACATCTGCCACATGCGCCGTGCGCGGTCGACCCGGGCAATCCGCGCCCTTAGCGTGATCTATAGATCGATATCCGATTGCGGCCGAACGATCGCGTGGAACTGGCGAGAGGCCTCCTGCCGTGCGACTGGTCGCGCGGCCGGGAGATAGCCGGAAGAGTGATGAGCTCGAAGGATGAGGGGAATCATGGGAAATAACACGAATCGCATGTCACGAACTGTTCGGGCAGCAGCGATGACGGCGGGCCTCATCGGTCTGTTGAGTGGATCCGGGCTCGTGGTCGCCACATCGGCCTCTGCGGCGGATGGGGCGACGATTGTGGGAACCGAGACCGCTGCCGCTGGTCGGACCATCATCCTCCGCCAAGGTACTTATGACGGTGTCGCCGGCTTCGGTTGGACCAAAACCCAAAAGCGTCACGCGATCTTCAGCAAGAACTCAATCGGCTTTGTCTTGAAGAATCCGGATGGCGGGGTCGACGAGGGGGAAGATAGGCGCTACACAGCTTACGCGAATGAAATCACGTGCACTGACGAAGAGAGCTGCACGGTTACGGACTCCCGAGAAGTCAGAGTGGTCAACAAAGCCGTCGGAAAGAGCGATTGGTATGGCGTCGCTCTGGGCGGTGAAGAGGTCGGCATAATCACGGCGTACTGCCTGAACCCGGACGGAGCGCTTGCCTGCCCCTCCTGGGTCGACCTCGCGATCGGAGTGAAGAAGCCGTCCACGACTCGCCTCTCCGAGGGATCGCCCACCTCCACCTCCACCTCGTGGTCGTATGAGCCGATGTCCATCGGGCAGGACGTCCCGTGACGGTCGACGGAGACGTGTTCGTCGACTCGATCCGCGCGCGCTTCTCGGCGAACCCGGGTCTGGTCCCGCGGAAGTCATGGGTGGCCGGCCAGGCTCGCGCGGACGGCTCCGCCGTGATCCTGTACCGGGCGTCCTACTCCCCCCAGGTCGTCGGTCGACGCTGGATGCTCGAGGACCTCGCCAAGTGCTTCTCGCCGAACGACGCGCAGAGCCTGGCATCTGCGGTATTCGCCAACGAGATCGGCGACCCCGACGGCCCGACCGTCTCGCTGGCCGTCGACTGGGCGGACGGACTCGTCGACGAGCCCTCGGCCGTGGGGTGGGTCGTGAACAGGTGGACCGGCGCCGACGGATGCCCCCCCCCGCCCCGCGTGGCGGTGGACCGACGCTCAGCGCGAGCGGCGGAGGGCGACGGCGAACAGGATCGAGAGGGTCACGGAGACGGCGGCACCGATGAGCATCACGACCCCGAGGGCGCCGTTCCCCTCCGTGCCGTCCGCCGCCATGAGCGCCAGCACCCCGACCGCGACCGCGACCTGCGCGACCGCGAGCGACGCGAAGGCCACGATCATCACGCGCTGCGTCGTGCGGATCCGGCGCGACCCGGCCGCCGACGACCTCTGCTCCTGCATCGGGCCCCCTGCCGATCCGCGCGCGCCGGTGCATCCACGGCGTGCGTCCCCTAGGGTCCCAGCATGCCCGTCCTCCTCGACCTCGACGACACCCTCGTCGATCGCTCGGGCGCCTTCGCGCGCTGGGCGGCCGAGGCCGTGCCCGCGTGGGGCGGCGATGCCGCGGACGAGGAGTGGCTGCTCCACGCCGACGGCCGCGGACGCACGCCCCGCGAGGTGCTCGCGCAGCGGATCGTCGACCGGTTCCCCGCGGCCGGCTCCGACGTCGACGGCCTGGTCGCCACGCTGCGCCGCGAGGTCGTCGCCCGGAACGACTGCTACCCGGGCGTCGTGGCACGGCTGCGGGAGCTCGCCGACCTCGGGGAGTCGCTCGTCGTCGTGACCAACGGCGACGCGTGGCAGCAGCGGGCCACAATCGACCGCACCGGGCTCGCCGACCTCGTGACCGGCAGCGTGATCTCAGGCGCGCTGGGCGTGAAGAAGCCCGACGCGCGGATCTTCGCGGCCACCCGCGAGATCGCCGGACCGGGGCGCACCACCTGGATGGTCGGCGACGACATCGAGGCCGACATGGCCGGGGGCCGCGCGGTGGGCCTCGCGACGGCGTGGGTGACGCACGGACGCCCCTGGACGGCCGCCTGGTCGCCGACGCTCCAGGGTCAGGACCCCGCCGACGTGCTCGCCGCGGTGGCCCGCGCGATCCGCGCCGCCGCCTGACCGGATCCGCCCCTACCGCCCCCGCGCCGCCCGCCCGCGCCACAGCAGCCACACGAAGTACGGCGTGCCGACGAGGGCCGTCACGAGGCCCGCGCCGAGCTGGGCCGGGGCGATCACGGTGCGGCCGAGCAGGTCGGCGAGGGTCACGAGCGCGGCGCCCAGGAGGATCGCGACGGGCACCACGCGCGCGTGCCGCGAGCCGACGAGCGCGCGGGCCGCGTGCGGCGCGACCAGGCCGACGAACCCGATCACGCCCACCGCCGCGACGGCCGTCGCCGTGAGCACGACCGCGATCGAGAGGGCGAGCAGGCGCGCGCGGCCGAGCGAGACGCCGAGGAGGCGCGGGGTGTCGTCGTCGAGGGCGACCAGGTCGAGCATCCGGTGCCGCGGGGCCGCGAGCGCCACCCCGAGCACGAGCGCGACGAGCACGGGCAGGGCGTCGTCGAAGCCGCGGCCGTAGGTGGATCCGGAGAGCCAGGTGAGCGCCTTCGCCGCGTTGAAGGGGTCGGTGAGCACGATGATCAGGCTGATGGCCGCGGCCGTGCCCGCCGAGACGCCGACGCCGATGAGCACCAGCCGGTTCTGCGGGAAGCCGCCGCGCGCGGCCAGCCCGAACACGACGCCGGCGGCCGCGAGCGCGCCGAGCCCGGCCGCGCCGGCGATGCCCCAGCCGGCCGCGAGCGGCACGCTCGTCACGAACAGCACCGCGCCGAGGCCCGCGCCGCCGGAGACGCCGAGGATCGCCGGGTCCGCCAGCGGGTTCCGTGTCACGGCCTGCACGAGCACGCCGGCGAGCGCGAGCGCCGCGCCCGCGAGCACGGCGGCGAGCACGCGGGGCACGCGGGTGTCGAGCACGTAGCTGACGATGGGGCCGGCGTTGCCGCGGATCCCGTTCACGACGTCGCCGAGGAGCAGCTTCGCGTCGCCGAGGAGCACGGCCGCGACGAGCGACGCGGCGAGCACGGCCACGAGCGCGCCGACCACGAGCGCGACGCGGCCGCGGGTGACGACGCCGCGCCGCTCGGTCGGCGCGGGCGCCGCGCTGTCGCGGGTGCGCACGGCCAGCACGACGAGCACGACCGCGCCGATGAGGGACGTGACGAGGCCGGTCGGCACGGCCACCGACGCCTCGGCGCCGACGACCGCGCGCAGCAGCACGTCGGCGAGCAGCACGACGGCGGCGCCCATCAGCCCGGCGACGGGGATGAACACCCACGAGCGGCGGACGCCCGGGACGAGCCGGCGTAGCGGCCGCGCGAACGCGGGCGCGTAGAGGCCGACGAAGCCGATGGGCCCGGCGACCGTCACGGCCGCGGCGGAGAGCAGCACGGCGGCGAGCACGGCGACCACGCGGGTCGCCCGCACGTCGACGCCGAGGCTGCGGGCGGCGTCGTCGCCGAGCCCGAGCGCATCCAGCCGACGTGTGAGGAGGAGCAGCAGCGCGAGCGCCACGACCACGACGGGCGCCATCTGGGCGACCGCGTCGAAGCCGTTCTGGCCGATGCCGCCCTGGCCCCAGCGGTAGAGGCCGCCGGTCCGCTGCGGGAACAGGAGGAGGAGCGCGCTGGTCACGGATCCGAGGCCGAGCGCGAGCGCGCTGCCCGCGAGCACGAGGCGCACGGTGCCGGCTCCGAGGCCCGAGACCGCGAGCACGACCGCCGCCGCGACGAGCCCGCCGACGAACGCGACGCCCGCGCCCGCGATCACCGGGAGCGTGAGCCCTGTCACGCCCGCGACCGCGAGGGCCGCGTAGGCGCCCGCGTTCACCGCGAGCGTGTCGGGCGAGGCGAGCACGTTGCGGCTCACCGTCTGGAGCGCGGCGCCGGCCGCGCCGAGGGCGAGTCCCACGAGGATCCCGGCCGCCATGCGCGGCAGCCGCGACGCGACCACGACGGACGCGTCGCCCGGCGTCGCGCGGCCGAGGAGCGCCTCCCCCACCTCACGGGGTCCGACCGCGGCGGTGCCCTGGGTGACGTCGACCACCGCGAGCACCGCCACGACGAGCACCAGCAAGCCGACGACCGCGACGGCCCGCACCGGGATCCGGCCGGCCCCGTCGGCGCGCACGACGGCGGCGAGCGACGGGACGGGGGCCGGCATCGCCGACTCCGCCGGGCGCGCGGGAGGCGCGTCGGCCGGCGGGGGCGCGGTGCGGGCGGGAGCGGTCATCGGATGGGGAGGGCGGGTCGGGCGCGCCGGGTCAGCCGGCGAGGGTGGAGACGAGCGCCTTCGCGTACGCCGTCATGGAGGCGGGGCCGCCGAACACCCAGATGCCCTCGGGCATGCGGTGCACGTCGCCGGCCTTCACGAACGGGAGCGACTGCCAGACGGCGTTGCCGGCGAGGTTCGACGCGAACGGGTCGTCGCCCTGCGAGGAGTTCGAGTTGTAGAGGAACTGCACGTCGCCGACCTTGGTGAGGCCCTCCACGTCGGTGGATCCGAGGCCGTAGGCGGGGTCGACCTCCCCGGTCCACGCGTTCTCGAGGCCGAGCTCGGCGGTCACGTCGCCGACCAGCGAGCCCTTCCCGAACGGGCGGATGGCGACCTGGCCGGCGTCCACGTACGCGTCCGCGAACAGGAACTTCGAGCCCGCGAGCCCCGCCGCGTCGAGCTTCGCCTTGGCGTCGGTGACGGCCTGGTCGTACGCGCCGATGACCTGCGTCGCCTTGTCCTCGGTGCCGGTCGCCTTCGCGATGAGCTCGAGGTTGTCCTCGCTCTGCTGGATCTGCTTCGTGCCGTCGGCCGACTTCACCTGGAGCACGGGCGCGATGGCCTTGAGCTGGGTGACGGCGTCCGCGGGCAGGTCGTCGGTCGCGACGATGAGGTCGGGCGCGAGCGACGCGATGGTCTCCACGCTCGGCTCGCCGCGCGTGCCGATGTCGGCGGGCTCGTTCACGAGCGGGACGGCGGACGACCAGGCGCCGTAGCCCTTCACGTCGGCGACGCCGACCGGATCCACGCCCAGCGACACGAGGTTCTCCACGACGTTCCACTCGGTGCCGACGACCTTCTTCGCGGGCCCGTCGAGCGTGACCGCGGCACCGGTGCCGTCCGTGAGGGTGATCTCCTGCCCGGCCGGCTTCGCGCCGGTGTCCGTGGAGGCCTCCTCCGTGGTGCCGCATGCGGTCAGCGTGAGCGCTGTCGCGGCGGCGAGGGCGGTCATCGCCAGGGTGCGTCGTCTCGTGATCACGGGTGGAGCCTCTCGTTCCTGTGGTGGTGGCGGGCGACCGCGCGGGTGCGCAGGCTGCCCGTCGTCGGGTCCGCGTGGACCTCGACGGGGATGCCGTAGACCTCGGTGAGGAGGTCGGGGGTCAGCACCTCGGTAGGGGTGCCGGTCGTGACGATCCGGCCGTCGGAGAGCAGCGCGACGGTGTCGGCGAGCGCGGCGGCCTGATCGAGGTCGTGGAGGACGACGCCGACGGCGATGCGGCCGTCGTCGGCGAGGTCGCGCACCAGGTCGAGGAGCTCCACCTGGTAGCGGAGGTCGAGGTACGTCGTGGGCTCGTCGAGGAGCAGCACGCCCGTCTCCTGGGCGAGGCAGCTGGCGAGCCAGACGCGCTGGAGCTGGCCGCCGGAGAGCTGGTCGACGCCGCGGTCGGCGAGGGGGACGAGGCCCGTGAGGTCGAGGGCGCGATCCACGGCGGCGCGGCCCTCGGGATCCGCCCCGCCGAACCGGCCGCGGTGCGGGTAGCGGCCGAACTCGACGACGTCGCGCACGCTCAGGCCGCCGGGCGTCGGCCGGCCCTGCGTGAGGAGCGCGACGCGGCGGGCGAAGCGGCGGAGGGAGAGGTCGAGGGCGTCGGTCTCCGTCTCGGCCTCCTCCTCGACCAGCGCGAGGGATCCGGAGCGCGCCGCCTGGAGCCTGGCCATGGTGCGCAAGAGGGTCGACTTGCCGCTGCCGTTGGGGCCGACGAGCACGGTGACGCAGCCGGGCCGGAGCTCCAGGTCGGCGCCGTGCACGACCGCCGTGTCGCCGTACGCGATGGTGATGTCGCGGGCCGCGAGGGCGGATCCCGGCGTCGCCGCGCGCGTCCCCTCCCGCTCCGCCGCGGGCTCGGCGGCGCGCGGGATCGGGACGGTCGAGGCGGCGGAGGTCACGATAGGTGAGGTTAGCCTAACCTCAGCCGTAGCGACAAGCCGTGATGGTCGGGAGCCCGTCCGCACATCGGCCGCGCGCCTCCGGGTGGCGGGCGGTCAGCCGAAGCGGGCCATCATCCGCGTCGGATCCGCGAGCGGCACGAACCCGCTCTGCGCGTACAGGTCGTGCGCGTCCGACGTCGAGAGCAGGATCCGGGCGAGGCCGAGCGGCTCCAGGTCGGCGATCACGCCGGACACCAGCATCCGCCCGACGCCCCGGCCGCGGATCTCAGACGCCACGAACACGTCGCAGAGCCAGGCGAAGGTGACGCCGTCCGTGACCACGCGCGCGTAGGCGACCTGCTCGCCCGTCTCCGTGTCGTGGACGCCGTAGTTGCGCGACCCGTCGATCGCCGCGTCCTGGGTCGCACGGCTACGACCGATCGCCCAGTAGGCCTGCTCGCTCAGCCAGCGGTGGACGCGAGCGCGGTCGATCCTGTCGGTGTCGGACGTGACGGCGAAGCTCGCGGGCATGCTCCGACGCTAGCGACAGGCGTCGGTCGGGCGTTGGTCGGATCAGCCGGTCGGGTCGGCCGCGCCGAGCCGGTGCGCGCCGCGCAGCCAGCGGACGAGGTCGTCGGGGGTCGCGTCGGCGGCGTCGGGAAGCGGATCCGCACTCGCCAGCGCGTGCGCGATCCCGCCCGGCGCGCTCCCCAGCACCGCATCGAGCAGCGCGTCGCCGCGGAGGCCGGCCTCGCCGAGGAGCGCGACCTCGCGCGCGCGGAGCCCCAGCGGCTGGTCGCCGTTGCCGAGGTCGGTGCCGTAGGCGACGCGGCCGCCGAGCCCCCGGTACCGCCGGGCGTTGTCGAGGGCCGCAGCGAGGTCGGCGCCCTCGTGGATGGCGAGGGTCGAGATCCAGAGCACGTCGCGGGCGGCCGACTCCCGGAGCGCGCGGTCGTCGAGCCGCTCGGTCCACGGCACGTGCACGAGCGCATCGGCCCCCGCGCGGACCGCACGCATCGCCTGCCCTGCGCCCTCGGCGTGCACGGCGGCCCGCAGCCCGGCGGCCTGCGCGGCCTCGATGAGCGCGACCAGCACGTCGTCCGTCAGGAGCGGCCCGCCGTCGTGGAGGACGATCTTGAGCACCCCGGATCCGCCGGCCCTCGCCTCCGCGACCGCCCGGGGCGCGTCCTCCGCGCGGGCCACCTCGCGCACGGCGGCGGCAGGCGCCCACGGCCGATCCGACGGGTAACCCCCGACGGCGGTGTGGAACGGACCCGCATAGTGGACGGCCACGCCGCCGGGAGGGCAGGCCGCGATGCGAGCGATCTCCGCCGGATCCCACCCGAGATCCACCACCGACGTGACGGGCGACGCGGCGAGCGCCGCGTGGTCCACCAGGCCGAGGTGCACGTGCCGGTCGTGGACGCCGTCGCTGATGGCCAGGTCGAGGCGACCGAGCACGGGCTCCCCCGGGTCGGCCAGCGCGACGGCGCCGCCGGAGATCCGCACCGCGACCTCCCGGTGCCGGCGCTCGAGCCGCAGCTCGCGGACGCGCCAGACGCCGTCCGCGGGGGCGGGCCGGCGGGCCGGGCGCGAGGGGGTCATGGGGCGAGCGTAGGCCGCGGCCGCACCGCCTCCCGCGCGCGGCGGCGACGTGCGGGACGGATCCGCGCCCCCGCCGCATGTGCAGGAGCCGACCGGCCGGATCCGCGGGCGCCGTACCCTCGTGCGACCGCCCGTCGATCCGCACCGCGAGGTCTCATGCCGTCCGTCCCGCTCCCGCACGCCGCCCGACACCCCGCGCGCCCTGCACGCTCGGGCCCGCCCCGGCCCGCCGCGCCGGATCCGCGACCGGGCCACGCCACGGGAGCACGCGGATCGTGCTGAGCAGCCCGGACCGCGACGACGACCTCCTCCAGGAGCGCCTCCGCGCGCTGCACGACACGTGGCCGGGCGATCCCGCCGACGACGACCCGCTGCACGACGCGCGTCGGCAGGCCGAGGCCGGAGCGCCGCCGCGCCTCATCGACCTGGTCGCCCCCGTGTGCCGTGCGATCGGCCGCCGCCTCGGGGCCAGCGCCACGGGCCTGCCCCTGCCGCCCGCCGTGACGCCACGCGCCGCGACGCCAGCAGCCGACGACGATGCCGCGGGCACCGAGACCACCGCCGCCCCGTCCGCCTCGGCTCCTGCCGCGGACGCGCGCGACGCCCCCGGCACCGACCTCCCCCGCTGACACCCGCCCCGCCACCCCGTGCCATCCCTGCATCCCGCGTCACCTGCGCATCGCGCGCATCGCGCACGACCCACGCATCCCGCACGACCCGCGACGCCGCAGCGCCTCCCACCGCGCGCGCGTCGCTACCGTGTACCCGTGCCCTCCGACCCCGCCCACCGGACCGCTTCCGAGATCGCGCTCCCACCCGCGCCCGCATCAGCGCCCGGGCCCGCGTCGAGGCGCTGCACCGAGGGGCCCCGCGCATGAGGCGCCCGGACGCCGCCCCCACCATCCACGACGTCGCCGCGCGCGCCGGCGTCTCCAAGTCGGTCGTGTCCCGCGCGCTCTCCGGCTCCCCCGGCGTCGCCGCCGCCACGCAGGTGACCGTCCGCGCCGCCGCCGACGAGATCGGCTACGTGCCGAACGCCCACGCGCGCGGCATGTCCGCGCATCGCACGCACACGCTCGGGGTGCTGGTGCGCGACGCGTCCACCCCGTTCTACGGGCACCTGCTCACGGCCCTGCAGCAGCGTGCATCCGAGCGCGGGTACCGCGTCGTCACGGCCACGGGCTTCGGCGCCTTCGACGTGCAGGAGGAGCGCAAGGCCCTCGAGACGCTGGTGTCGCTGCGGGTGGAGGGCCTCGTCGTCTGCAGCGGCGCGCTGCCGGTGGAGGACATCCTGCCCTCGGCCCGCCGGATCCCCACGGTCGTCGCCGGCCGCCCCGAGGTCGACCCAGCGCTCAGCAGCGTCTACTGCGACGAGACCACGGGCGGACACGGCCTCGCCGACCACGTGGCGTCGCTCGGCCACCGCCGGATCGCCGTCGTGACCCTCAGCCCGCGCCTCTCGCTCACCATCTCGGCGCGCACGCACGCGATGCTCGACCGGCTCCGCGCACTGGGCCTCGACGCGGTGCACGTGCGCGCGGACGACCACGCCGACGGCCACCTGGACGGCGCGGACGGCGTCGCCCAGGCGCTCGTGGACGCGGGCGGGATCACGGCCGTCATGGCGCCGAGCGACGTCTGGGCCCTCGCGATCCTCGACGGCCTCGGCCGTCGCGGCGTCACCGCCCCCGACGGCATCTCCGTCACCGGGTACGACGGCCTGCCGCCCTTCACGAGCGAGCTGCTGGGCTTCACGTCGTGGCGCCAGCCGATCCCGGTGATCGGCACGCTCGCGGTCGACGCCGTGGTGGACCGCATCGACGGCACCGTCTCGGGCACCTGCCACACGGCGGTCGACGGCGAGCTGATCCCGGGACGCACGGCGGTCCGCGTCCGCGGCTGATCCGTCGCGGTTCCGCGTCGGGCGTCGCGGTCGACGCCGCGAGAGGGTGGCGCACACCCACGGGATCCGCGGAGGGAGGAGGTGGATGACCGTGCACGACGATCCCGACGCGCTCCGGCCGCCCGCCCCCGTCTTCCATCCCGGCTTCCCCCTCCCGGTCGCCGACTACCGCGCGCTCCGCGACCTCCTCGCCGCCGACGCGACCCTCCCGTCCGAGCTCGTGGTCGCGCACTCGCGCGGCGCCCTCACGGCGCTCGGCGGGCCGACGAGCACGCGCGAGCGCCTCGTGCTGCTGGCGCCGAGCGTGCCGCGGCGGCGCCCCGCGGAACCCCTCCTGCGGGCGGCCTCGCGGGCGACGGCCCGGATCCCCGTGGTCCGCGGCGTCGTCTCCCACGCCCTCCGGCGCGCGGCCTTCCGCCGTAACGGGCTCCGCGCGCCGACGGGAGCGCCGCTGGACCTCGACGCCGTCGCCGACCGTCTCCGCCGCGCACCCGCGCCCGCCCGCGGGCCGAGGTCGATCGTCGTGGTCGTCGCGCGGGCGGACCGCCGATACGACGACCAGCTCCGTCTGGCACGGCATCTCGGCGCGCGCGTCGTCCACGCGCCCGGAGGCCACCTCTTCCCGCTCACGCACCCCGCGGCCACGGCTGCGCTCATCGCCGCTGCCGTCTGACCGCGACCGTCCGAGATCCGGGGTCCGCCTCCGCGGCGCTGGGACCGCGTCACGGCCGGCGTCAGCCGGCCGCCGCACCCGCCGTCCATCCCCCGTTCACCTCGCGGACTTCCCCGCCGACCGCGGATGTGGCACCGTGTCCGTCGCGGTGGGAACGTTCCCATCGCCCGGACCGCACTGCAGGAGGATCCGCATGGACCACGACGACCCGAACGCCTTCGACATCGCCGAACCCGACGTCGCCCCCGCCGCGGCCGGCCGCGTCGACATGCGCCCGTCGCTGCTCCCCCGCGACGACAGCGACCCCTACCGCTACGGGATCTTCCTGCGCCCCGACCCGCGCACCTGCCGCGCCGTCACCGCGGTCACCGACCAGCTCCGCGCGCAGTACGGCCTCGTCTCCGCGGGCGCCTTCCCGCCGCACGCCACCCTCATCGGCAGCCAGCCGTTCGGGCACGACGAGGCCCGGGTGATCGAGGCGGTCACCGAGCTCCTCGCCGACCGTCCCGCGTTCCCGGTGCACAACGCCGGCGTCCGCGAGCAGGGGTTCGGCTTCGTCTACGACGTCGACGAGCGGCCCGACGGCTCGCAGAACGCCGAGCTCCTGGCCCTCGCGGCCGACATCGACCGCGTCGTCGCCCCGTTCCGCCGACCGATGAACTCGCCCGAGCAGCACACCTTCGACCCCGCGCGCTTCCGCGCCCACCTCTCGCTCGCCTCGCACGACCTCTGCGTGCGCCCGGATCTGCACGACGAGGTCGGCGACTTCATCCGCGGGCTCGAGCAGCCCGTGCCCGAGGGCTTCCTGGGCGACACGGTGATCATGTACCGCACGGCGAGCCCCGACTGGTCGGGCCGCTGGTGGACGACGCTCACCTGGGAGCACGTGCGCACCTGGACCCTCGGCGGCACGGCGCGCTGATCCGGCGCCCTCCGCTGTCCCCGCGGCGCACCGCGGAGGCGCCGGTGCCCCCGATCGGCCTCGCGACGCGCGAGGATGGACGGGAGGCACGAGGGGGATCCATGCGCACGACCGTCTACACCAGCACCGCCACGCGGGACCTGACCGACGACGACCTGGCGGAGCTCCTGCGCCAGTGCGTCCGCAACAACGAGCGGTCCGGGCTCACCGGCATGCTCCTGCACCGGGACGGCCGCTTCATGCAGGTGCTCGAGGGGCCCGACGACGCGGTGCGGGACGTGTTCTCCGTCATCGCCGCCGACACCCGGCACTCCGAGGTCCGCCTGCTGCTCGACGAGCCCATCGCCGAGCGGGCCTTCCCGGCCTGGAAGATGGCGTTCCGCACGGTCGACGACGCGATGGTCGCCCGCCTCGAGGGCTACGACGACTTCCTCGACCGCCCGGCGGAGGCGGCCGCCCGCCCCGACGCGCCGTCGCGGGCCCGCTGGCTCCTGGAGTGGTTCCGCTCGCACCCGGTCTGATCCTGCTCACCGCGCGCGGCATGACGCTCACGCGGCTCAACGCGATCCTCGGAGTCAGCCAGGCGAACCTGTCGGTTCTGAAGGACGACCGGGCGCGGGCGGTGCGCTACTCCACGATCGTGGCGGTGTGCCGCGCGCTCGAGTGCGAGATCGGCGAGCTGCTGGTGCTGGATCCGCCGTCGTCGTGATGCGCGCAGCGGCGGCAGGTGCGTCAGCCGCGCAGCGCCGCCAGCGCCTTCTGCACCCGGCGGGCGCGGGTCTCCTCCGTCTTCGCCTCGCCGATCGGATCCATGAGCGCCCGCTGCCGGCTCGACGACAGGGCGGCGAACGCCTCGGCCAGGGCGGGCTCCGCGGCGAGGGCGGCGGCGACCTCCTCGGGGAGCACGGCCTCGCGCGGCACGGCGTCGAGCTCGATCGTGACCTCGACCTCGTCGTCGGCGGCGATCCCCGAGGCGGCGCGATGCGCGGCGCTCAGCGGCAGCAGGTGCTGCCCGCCCATGGTGCCGACGGTCGTGCGGTAGGAGTACCCCGCGACGGTCACGACCACGGCCGGCCGCTTCCCGGCGCCCAGCTCCTCGAGCGCCTCGGGCGGCACGGGCAGCCCCGTCGCGTTCACGCGGGCCTGCAGGACGCGTGTGCGGAAGGTGGGCATGGCGGTTCCTCGGTGAGCGGGCGGCGCGGCGCGGCTCGCCGGCTATGGCCCCGAGGATAGGACCTGAGGATCCGCCCGCGTCGAGACGGCGACCGTGAACTTCGCGTTCCGTCCCGCCTCGCGGGTCGGCCCGACGAGCCGCGTGAGCTGCGGCCGGTAGCCGAGCGGGCTGTTGTAGACGGTCCAGAGCTCGCCGCCCGGGCGCAGCATGCGGGCGGCGGACCGGAAGAGGCGCTCGGCGAGGCCGGCGTGCACGGTCGCGCCCGTGTGGAACGGCGGGTTGAGGAGCACGAGGTCGGCGGATCCGTCGGGCACGGTCGATCCCGCGTCGTCGCGCACCACGGTCACCCGCTCCCCCAGCCCGTTCGCGGCGACGGTGGCGCGGGCCGACGCGACGGCGGCCCACGACTGGTCCGTCGCGATCACGCGCAGGTCCGGCCGGGCGAGCGCGACCGCCGAAGCGAGGACGCCGGTGCCGCAGCCGAGGTCGACCGCGGTGCGCGCGTCGGGCAGGAGGTCCGGCAGGAAGGACAGGAGGAAGCGCGTGCCGATGTCGATGCGCGCACCCGCGAAGGCGGCGCCGTGCGCGCGCACCTCGAGGCCGAGGTCGGGGTGCGACTCGCGGCGCGGGAAGGCGTCGGCCGCGGCGTCGCGGACGGGCCCGCGCGCCACGAGCACGCGCGACTTCTGCCGCGCGAGCGTCGCGTGCACGTCGCCGAAGCGCCGGCGGAGCACGTCGGTCATCGCGGGCGCCATGTGCTTGATCCGCCCGCCCGCGAGCACGGTGACGTCGTCCGCCGCCGTGCGCGCGACCGCACCGGCCCACTCGTCGAGCGCGTCGAGGCTGCGCGGCAGGCGGGCGACGACGACCCGTGCGCCGGCCGCGAGGGCGTCGTCGAGCCCGTGGTGCGCGAACGCGGCCGTCTCGCCGAGGTCGCGGGCGTTGAGGTCGAGCGCCGTCTCGGAGACGAGGGCGTCCTGGTGCACGCGGATCCGCATCGGATCCGCCGCCCCGGCCCGCCGGAGCGCCGCGGCGGCCCCGAGCGCCAGGGCGCCGTACTGGTCGCCGATCACCACGACCTCGTCGGCCGCGAGGGGCCGACCGGCCGCGGCCGCGTCGGCGAGGAGCGCCAGCAGCTCGTCGAGGAGCAGGCGATCCGCGGCGTCGGCCGCGAAGAGGTTCTCGGCCTCGACGTCGGGCCGGCGCCGGAGCGCGCCCAGGTCGAGGAGGTCGTCGGCGGCGGTCGCCGCCGATCCCGTGGCGTCGGTCACCGCGCGTCGCGCCCGCCGGCGTCCCGGTCGTCGCCGGGGCGGGCCAGCGCCGCGCGGTACAGCACGACCTCGGTCTGCCGCGAGGGGCGCACGCCCGCGCGCAGCGACACCACGTCGCCGTCGCCGCGGGCCGCGAACACGCGGCGGCCGGGCCGGGAGAGCAGCTCGTCCGCGAGCGCGGACTCGAGCTGGCGCACGCGGCCGCGGAGCTCGGACACCTGGTTCTCCAGCTCGAGGATCCGGGCGATCCCCTCCAGGCTCACGCCCTCCGCGCCCAGCCGGGCGACCTCCCGCAGCTGCACGATGTCGCGCATCGAGTAGCGGCGGCTTCTCCCGGCCGTGCGGGTGGGCGACACGAGCCCGAGGCGGTCGTACTGCCGGAGCGTCTGCGGGTGCATGCCCGAGAGCTCCGCCGCCACGGAGATCACGAAGACGGGGGCGTCCTCGTCCATCGCGTCGCGGGGATCCACGTCAGCTCCTGGCCCGCTCGATGAGGTCGGCGCGCGGGTCCTCGACGGGACCCGAGCTGGCGAACGCGTCGAGCGCCACGCGCTGCGCGTCGGTGAGGCGCGACGGCACCGCGACCTCGATGCGCGCGAGCAGGTCGCCCGTGCCCTTCGCGGTCGTGACGCCGCGGCCCTTGACCCGCAGCACCTTGCCGCTGGACGTGCCGGGCGTGACCTTGAGCCGCACCGGGTCGCCCCCGAGCGTCGGCACCTCGATGGTCGCGCCGAGCGCGGCCTCGGGGAACGTCACGGGCACGTTGACCCGCAGGTTCAGCCCGTCGCGCTCGAACACGGGGTGCGGTCGCACGTGGACCGTGAGGATGATGTCGCCCGCCGCGCCGCCGTCGCCCGACGGCTCGCCCTTGCCGGCGAGCCGGATCTTCTGCCCGTCGGTGACCCCGGCCGGCACGCGCACCGTGAGGGGGCGGCCGTCGGAGTCCTGCAGGCGCACGACGTCGCCCTGCACGGCGGTGAGGAAGTCGATCGTGGTGGACGCCGTCACGTCGCGGCCCTTGGTGGGTGCGCCGTAGCCGCGGTAGCCGCCGGTCGACTGGCCGAAGCCGCCGTTGCCGAACATGCCGCCGAGGATGTCCTCGAACCCGCCCTGGCTGTACTGCGGCTGGCCGGATCCGAACCCGGCCGCGCGCCGGCCGCGGCCGCCGGCCTGCTGGCCGAACATGCCGCCGAACACGTCCTCGAAGCCGCCGCCCTGCGCACCGGCGCCGGGCGCGCTGAAGCGAGCGCCGGATCCCATCGCGCGCATCTGGTCGTACTCGCGGCGCTGCTCCTTGTCGGACAGCACGGCGTTGGCAGCGCTGATCTCCTTGAAGCGCGCCTCGGCCGACGGATCCGGGTTGCTGTCCGGGTGGTACTGCCGCGCGAGCTTGCGGTAGGCCTTCTTCAGGTCGGCCTCCGAGACGTCCTTGGACACTCCGAGGACCTTGTAGAAGTCCTTGTCGAACCAGTCCTGGCTGGCCATCAGACGCCTCCCTTCTTCTTCTCGTGGTGGGGGCCGCACGACCCGGTCCGGGCGCCCGCGCGTGCGGACGCCCGGACCGGGGTGGGTGCAGCCGGATCGATGCTGCGGTTGATGGCGCTACTCCGGCTTGTCGACGACGACCTTCGCGGCCCGCAGCAGCGTCTCGCCGATGTAGTAGCCACTCTCGACGACGTCCGCCACGGTGTCCACTTGGACCTCGGGGTTCGGCTTCTGGAAGATCGCCTCGTGCACCTGCGGGTCGAAGGCGTCGCCCACGGCGCCGACCTTCACCAGCCCGATGCGCTCCACGTTCGTCCGCAGCTTGGCGACGATCGCGGTGAGCGGTCCGCCCTCCGCGAGGTCGCCGTGCTTCTCGGCGCGGTCGAGGTCGTCGAGCACCGGGAGGATGCCCTTCACCACGTCGCCGACCGCGCGCTGGCGCTCGATCTCGCGGTTGGCCTCGGTGCGCTTGCGGTAGTTGGCGTACTCGGCGGTGACGCGCTTCAGGTCCGCGAGGTGCTCGGAGTCGCCCTCGACGGGCTCCGCCCGGGTCTGCTCGATGAGGTCCTGGAGCTCCTCGTCCATGGCGTCGGTCGTCTCGACGTCGGGGCCCTCGGCCTCGACGAACGCGCCGTCCACGCCGGGGACGGAGGCCGCGTCGGCCGCCTGATCCGCCGTGGCGTCAGACCCGGCCGGGGCCGCGGGGGCCGACTGCTCGGCCCCCTCGTCCTCGGGCGTGGCGTCCTCGGGCACGCGGCCCTCGCCGTTCGCGGTGTCCTCGGTCATCGGTCGGTCTTCTTGTCCTGCTCGTCCTCGTCCACGACCTCGGCGTCGACGATGTCCTCGTCGTCCTTCTTCGCCTCGGGCGCGCCCTCCGGGGTCTGGCCCGCGGCCTGCTCCTGCTGGCCCTGCGCGTAGATGGCCTCGCCGAGCTTGGTCTGGCTCGCGGAGAGCTTGTCGAACGCGGTCTTGACCGCGGCCTCGTCGTCGCCCGCGAGGGCGCTCTTCAGGCCGTCGACGTCGCCCTGGACCTCGGACTTGACGTCCTCGGGGAGCTTGTCGTCGTTCTCCTTGATGAGCTTGTCGATCGAGTAGGCGAGCTGCTCCGCGTTGTTGCGGACCTCGGCCTGCTCGCGGCGCGTCTTGTCCTCCGCCGCGTGCTCCTCGGCCTCGCGCACCATGCGCTCGATGTCCTCCTTCGCGAGCGAGGATCCGCCCGTGATGGTCATCGACTGCTCCTTGCCGGTGCCCTTGTCCTTGGCGGACACGTGCACGATGCCGTTGGCGTCGATGTCGAAGGTGACCTCGACCTGCGGGATCCCGCGCGGGGCCGGCGCGATGCCGGTGAGCTCGAAGGTGCCGAGGTTCTTGTTGTCGCGGGTGAACTCGCGCTCGCCCTGGAAGACCTGGATCGCCACGGACGGCTGGTTGTCGTCGGCCGTGGTGAAGGTCTCGCTGCGCTTGGTCGGGATGGCCGTGTTGCGCTCGATGAGCTTGGTCATGATGCCGCCCTTGGTCTCGATGCCGAGGCTCAGGGGGGTGACGTCGATGAGGAGGACGTCCTTGCGCTCGCCCTTCAGCACGCCGGCCTGGAGCGCGGCGCCGACGGCGACGACCTCGTCCGGGTTGACGCCCTTGTTGGGCTCCTTGCCGCCCGTGAGCTTCTTCACGAGGTCGACGACGGCGGGCATGCGGGTGGATCCGCCGACGAGGACCACGTGGGCCACGTCGCCGACCGAGACGCCCGCCTCGCGGATGACGTCCTCGAAGGGCTTGCGGGTGCGCTCGAGCAGGTCGTTCGTGAGCTCCTCGAACTTGGCGCGGGTGAGCGTCTCGTCGAGGTTGGCCGGGCCGTTCTCCGTGAGGGAGAGGTAGGGCAGCTGGATGCTCGTGCTGGTGGAGGAGCTGAGCTCCTTCTTCGCCTGCTCCGCGGCCTCCTTGAGGCGCTGCTTGGCGATCTTGTCGTTCGAGACGTCGACGCCCGTCGACTCCTTGAAGCGCTTGACGAGGTGGTCGACGATGCGCTGGTCCCAGTCGTCGCCGCCGAGGCGGTTGTCGCCCGCGGTGGAGCGGACCTGGATGGTGCTGAAGTCGTCGTCCTTGCCCACCTCGAGGAGGGAGACGTCGAACGTGCCGCCGCCGAGGTCGAAGACGAGGATGAGCTCGTCCTCCTTGCCCCGGTCGAGGCCGTAGGCGAGGGCCGCCGCGGTGGGCTCGTTGATGATGCGGAGCACGTTGAGGCCCGCGATCTCGCCGGCCTCCTTCGTGGCCTGGCGCTCGGCGTCGTTGAAGTACGCGGGGACGGTGATGACCGCGTCGGTCACCGAATCGCCCAGGTACTGCTCGGCGTCGCGCTTGAGCTTGCCGAGGATGCGGGCGGACAGCTCCTGCGACGTGTACTTCTTGTCGTCGATGCCGACGGTCCAGTCGGTGCCCATGTGGCGCTTGACCGACGAGATGGTGCGGTCGACGTTGGTGACGTTCTGGCGCTTGGCGGTCTCGCCCACCAGCACCTCGCCGTCCTTGGTGAACGCGACGACGGACGGCGTGGTGCGCGCGCCCTCGGCGTTGGCGATGACGGTGGGCTCCCCGCCCTCCAGGACCGAGACCACCGAGTTGGTGGTACCCAGGTCGATTCCTACTGCACGAGCCATGGGGTGTTCTCCTTCTGTTGCCGCGGCGCCCGGATCACGGGGTCGCTTCGTGGGTGACGCGGGTGTCCCGCGGAGTCTCGCTCGCGGTGCCGCTTCGTCAGCGGCGTGCTACTTGAGCCGCGATGACTCAACTCTACCGGAGCCCCGGCCGGCGTCAAGTCGGATCCGCCGAACCTGAGCGCAGGCGGCTCAACTCCCAGGAGGGGGCGGATCAGGTCACGTTCGCATCACGGACCCATCGAGTTCGGGAGGGGTGCCGAATGCCCTGTCGACTCCAACCGGCGGCCGCTCGGCCGCCCCGACCGAAGGACCCATCATGCGCACCATCTCGAAGTCCCTCCTGGGCCTCACCACCGCCGGCTTCCTCGTCGTCGGCCTCGCCGCCTGCTCCACGCCGCCGCAGTCCGCGGACTCCGGCTCCTCGTCGAAGCCCGCCGCGACCGCGACGACCGAGGCGAACCCGACCGCTCTCGCCACGATCCCGAAGCTCACCGGCGTCGACACCAAGGTCACGCTCGACTCCGGCTTCACCGGCGCCCTCACGACCCTGGGCCTGACCCCCGGCGTCATCGGCACCGCGACCCTCGACGGCGCCACCGGCACCCTCGCGTTCCCCATCACCGGCGGCAACGTGAAGTACTTCGACCCGCAGCAGTCCTACCGCCCCTACGTCCAGGGCGAGATCGACCACTCCGGCTCCGGCATCAGCCTCACCGCCGGCTCGACCGTC
Organism: Clavibacter sp. CT19; assembly: GCF_027858075.1. Classification (NCBI taxonomy): domain Bacteria; kingdom Bacillati; phylum Actinomycetota; class Actinomycetes; order Micrococcales; family Microbacteriaceae; genus Clavibacter; species Clavibacter sp. CT19. The sequence continues at coordinate 104,681 of NZ_JAQHYR010000006.1, forward strand.
GTGAAGCTCACCGACTTCGTCATCGACCCCGGCACCAGCCGCCTCACCGGCTCGGTCCAGGTCGGCGACGGCGAGGTCATGAAGGACGTCTACATCTTCAACCTCGACGGCACGACCCTGAAGCCCCTCGCGATGGAGGGCGACAAGGCCGTCCTCGAGGGCACCACGGTCAAGATCAGCCCCGACGCCGCATCGCTGCTGAACAGCACCTTCAAGACCGACGCCGTCACCGACAAGCTCGTCGTCGGCATCGCCAAGATCACCGTCAACACCAAGTAGCACCCACCCGGGCTCGACCCCGGGAGCACCACCAGGAACGGCCCGGCCCACGACGCCGGGCCGTTCGTCGTGCGCCCGGCGCCCTGCGCGCGGCGCCCCGCCGCCCGGCCGCCGCGCGCAGGGAAGCCCCCTCGCATGCGCGGCGAGGGGGCCCCTGCCGGGCGACTCGGGTCCCGGTGCACGGACTTCGGAACGGAGCGGGGATCCGGCGGGGCGGCTGTCCGCCCGCGGCCCGTCCCCTCGCCGGAGGACGCGTGCGCATAACAGGAGAGCCCGATCAGCGTGCCATCCATGCACATCGGAGCTTCCCAGCCACCACCCCCATCGTGGATGCATGAGCATTCAACGAACTCCCGTGTCCCTGCTCGCGCGCGGCACCGCCGCGCTCGCTGGCGTCGTCGTCCTCGCCGGCTGCCAGGCTGCCGGATCCACCGCGGCCTCCGCCGACACCCCCACCGATGCCACCCCCGTCGTCGCCACCGCTCCCGCGGGATCCGGCGGCACCACGGCCGATCGCGCCGACTCCGACACGGAGGACGCCAACGCGGACGCCGTCTCGAAGCTGATCGCGGCCGCGTTCCCCGATCCGACCAGCGAGGCCGCTCAGTCCGCGGTCGTCGCGGCCGTGGCCCCCGACGCCACCTCGCACGGCTCGAAGGCGGGCCCCGGCGGCCTGCTCGACGAGTTCGTGCAGGCGCACGCCCGGGTGCCCGGCGCGAAGGCCGTCGTCAAGCACATCGGCGCCGACGGCGACCTCGTGGCCGTGCACTGGCAGATCACCGCGAACCCGGACGACGAGCGCACCGGCGAGGCCGCCATCGACCTGTTCCGCCTCGCCGGCGGCAAGGTCACCGAGCACTGGGCGTTCGACCAGCCGGTCCCGCAGGGCAAGCCCGCGAGCGGCAACACGAACACCATGTTCAGCGACCTCTACAAGGGCAAGGGCGGCAGCGCCGAGCCCACCGAGCAGCAGGAGGAGGCGAACCGGCAGCTGGCCGTGGGCGCCTACGACACCCTCTTCAAGGACCACGACCCGAGCGTGCTCGACCGCTCGTTCGACCCGGCGTACCTCCAGCACAACACCGTCGCGGCGAACGGCACGGCGGCGCTGAAGGCGTTCTTCTCCGGCGGCGCGCAGTTCCCGGCGCAGCAGTCGGTGGTCTCGATCTCCGACGGCGACCTGGTCTGGACCTTCTCGCAGACGGTCGGCGCGAAGGCGGACGACCCCTACCTGGCGGCGGATGTCTTCCGGGTGGACGACGGCCTCATCCGCGAGCACTGGGACGTCGTGCCCGCGAGCTGATCCGACGCACGACACGAGGAGGGGCGGCCCGACGGCCGCCCCTCCTCTCGCGTCCCGGGGGGTCAGCGCCCGGCGTCGTAGTGGGCCTTGACCTGCGTGGCCGTGAGCGCCGTCTTGTAGAGCGCGGCGAAGCGCATGCTGCCCGTGAAGTAGCCGCTGCCCGGGTTCGGCCAGCCCGACGTGTTGTCGTAGCCGATCCGCCAGTAGCCGGTGTTGCTCTCCGGGGCGGTGAACGCCGTGTTGCCGGCGACGCGCTGGCCGTCGAGGTAGAGCGTCATGCCCGTGCTCGGCGACATGGTCGACACCACGTGGTGCCAGGTGCCGTCGGCGACGTTGCCCGGGCTCGTGAGCGTCTGGTAGCCGTTGTTGTAGGTGCCGAAGACGAGCTGGCCGGTCGTGGAGACGTAGGTGTGGCGGTCGTACGCCGACGAGGATCCCGACGGGGAGTTGCCGAAGCCGATGAGCTTGCCGGCCTTCACCGACGTCGTGAACCAGACCTCGGTGCTGAAGGTCGCGGGGCCCTGCTGCATGAGGGAGTTGGTGAGCTGGCTCGTGGATCCGTTCAGCGTGTAGGCGCCGCCCGTGTCCCGTGAGCAGGCGATCGGGGAGCCCGACGTGCTGACCATGCTGCCGCGGTAGGTGCCCGGGTAGGTGCCGGCCGCCGCGTCGACGGCGCGCGTGGATCCGCTCGCCTCGTTCAGCGGGTACGCGAAGACGGCGTTGGCCCGGTCGGCCGCGAACGCGCTCGAGCAGGTGAAGAACGCGGCGGACGACGCGGCGGTGTTGTTCGTGTTGGCGATCGCGGCGGTGTAGGCGCCGTTGGTGCCGGGTGCGAGCAGCAGCACCGCACCGAGGGCGGCGGCGGCGAGCGACGCGGTGATCCCGGCGAGGCGCGGGGCGCGACGGGGCCGGAGGCGGGCGTCCGCGGCGGAGGCGGCACGGCCGAGGAGGCGGGCGACGACGCTCATGCGCGGCGCTCCTCCTCCGTCGGGAGGCCGACGACCAGCGTCCAGAGGAGGGGGACGGCGCAGAGGGCGAAGAAGACGACCCAGCCCCAGAGCGGCAGGTCGAGCGTGGACGAGATGTCGTGGAACGTGCCGGCCTCGCCCGCGGGGGCGGTGATCGTGCTGACCGCGCCGGAGACGACGGAGGTGGCGGAGCCGCCCTCGGCCGCGACCCGGATGGGCAGCAGGCCGGTGTTGACGATGGTGGCGCGGACGTCGGAGCCGGCGGTCGCGGCGTCGAGCACGACGAGGCCGACGAACGGCTTCAGCAGGAAGACGGTGAAGGCGGCCACGAGGGATCCGCCGAGCATGCGCATCGAGGCGCGGTGCGTGGGCGAGGAGATGAGGCGGGTGAGGATCATCACGATCACGAGGCCGGCGAGCATCAGCGGCAGGCCCTTCGCGAGCCAGCCGAAGCCGGGGAGGATCGTCGTGGCCTCGCCGATGAGGTGCTCCTGGTCGGTCTTCCACGGGTCCACGGCGCCGTTGATGTCGCCCTGGGTGGTGAGGCCGTCGGCGCCGACCGCGATGACGCGGTGCGTGTAGGTCTCGTCGGGCGCGGTGGAGGGGTGGAAGCTCACGACGTCGCCGGGCTCCACGTCCTCGACGAGGACCGGGGTGGTGAGCAGCAGCGTGCCGACGGGGGCCGTGGTGCCCATGGAGGGCGTCTGCACGACGAACCAGCGGCCGCCGGAGGCCTGGAAGAGGAGCGTCGCGGCGACCAGCAGGGTGAGGAGGACGGTGGCCGTCCACATCACGACGGTGCGGCGGCGGGTGCGCGCGGCCCGGCGGGCGGCGCCGCGCGCGGGGAGGGCGGAGGAGGCGGGGTCGAGGTCCGCCTCCTCCACGATGGGGTCCCGCTCGACGAGGGCCGGCTCGGTGGCGGCGGGCTCGAGGCGGGCGGGCTGGACGGGCGCCGGCTCGAGGAGGTCGAGTTCGACGGGCGCCAGCTCGAGGAGGTCCAGCTCGAGGAGGTCGAGCTCGAGGGCGTCGAGCGCGGAGACGGTCGTGGCAAGGGGAGCGGGGGCGGTCGCGGGAGCGGGGGCGGTCGCGCGGTCCTGGATGTCGGTCATGGGGCACCTCCCGGGTCAGGGGCTCATGGGGATGGGGCGCGCTGGGGATGCGCGGAAGGGCGGGGCCGCCGTGGCGGCCCCGCCGGGTCGAGCCGGTGCTAGCTGGCGAAGGTCCAGGTGAGGGGAAGCGAGGCGCCGAGGCCCTGGTGCGTGTTGCCGGCGGAGGAGTCGAGCGTGACGGCGAACGTGAAGTCGGTGCTGCCGTTCGCGGCGAGGGCGGTCAGCGTCTTGGCGGAGGAGCCGGCGAGGGTCGCGGCGGTGCCGGAGAAGACGGGCGCGGAGGTGCCGGCGGCCGTGATCACGACGTTGAGCTTGGAGCAGAAGTCGGTGGCGGAGCCGTTGACGGTGCCGTTCTTGGTCTGGGTGCACGCGGCGCCCGGGGTCAGCGTGAAGGTGGAGGCCTTCGAGGTGCCGACGTTCTTGATGCTCACGACGCTCGTGACCGTCTGGCCGGGGACCATCGTGGTCGAGCCGCCGAACTTGTTGATGGTGGAGCAGGTGGCGGCGTTGGAGTCGACGCCGGTCGCCGCGCTCGTGCTGAGGCAGGTGACGGTGGGGGCGCCGTTGGCGCCGGCCTGCGACTCCTGCATGACGAGCGAGCCGGAGGCCGCCGTGTTGGTGTCGTTCGTGATGGAGGCGACGAAGCCCGACAGCGTGCCGGACATCGAGACGGAGAGGAGGACGGCGGCGGCGACGCCGGTCGCGATGGCGAGGGGGGCGAAGCGGACGCGCTTGATCTTGGCGGCGGGGGCGATGTGGTTCGACATGTTCGTGGCTCCTGGGTTCGGAAGGGGTGAGGGGCTGGGTGAGCCCCGGGCTGAAGATCGTTGACTCGCTTTAACTCGAATGTACAGCTACTTGGATTCCGTGCAATCCCCCCACTGCGGGGGACATCCCCTTCGCGGAGCGGATGCCCCCCCTCCGTCGCGTTACAGTCGCTGGACCGCTCGGATCCGCCCGGATCCCCGACTCAGGGACACCGCCCATGACCCCGGAGAGAACCGCTCCGCGCCGCCGCGACGCCGCGGCCGTGGACGCGCTCGCGAACGCGCTGCACATGGTCGAGACGGCGCAGCGGCAGCTGCGCACGCGCATCGCCCAGGACGTGGGCATGAACACCACCGACCTGACCGTGATCAGCCTGGTCGGCGACCTCGGCCGCATCACGCCGAAGCTGCTCGCCGCCGAGATCTCCATGGGCACGGGCGCGGTGACCGCCGTGATCGACCGGCTGGTGGTGGCGGGGCTCCTCGGCCGCGTGCCCAATCCGCGGGACCGGCGCAGCGTCTTCCTCGAGCTCACCGACACCGGCCGCGCCCAGCTCGCACGCGTGACGGCCGACTACCGCGCCGCCGCCGAGGTGGCGCTGCGGGCGTCGCCGGGGCTCGGATCCGAGGAGACCGCGGAGGACATCGCGCGCGCGGCGATCGCGATGACGGCGCACACGATGGACGGGCCGGACGCGGCGGGGACCGCGTGAGCGCGGGGCAGGAGCCGGGGCCGGCGTCGTCGCCGGGCGAGGGCTGCCAGGTCGTGCTCGTGGACGGCAGCGGGCGCATCCTCCTGCAGCTGCGCGACGACATCCCGACCATCCCCTTCCCCGGCATGTGGGCGCTGCCCGGCGGGATGCTCGAGCCGCCCGAGACGCCGCTCGCGTGCATCGTGCGGGAGGTCGAGGAGGAGCTGGGCGCGCGGATCCCGGTCGCCGAGGTCACTCACCTGATGACGCGGACGCGGTCGTACGGCGTCGAGCACACGTTCACGGCCAGGCTCCACGTGCCGGCGGAGGAGATCGCGCTCACCGAGGGGCAGCGCGTGGCGTGGTTCCCCGTCGACGAGGCGATCGGGCTGGGGCTCGCCTACGAGGACGCGGACGTGCTGCGGGAGGTCGCGGGGCTGCTGCCGCGCGGGTGAGGGCGGCGATCGTCGCGGCTCGCGGTCGACGCGTGCGGCGGGTCGCCGGTCAGGCGCCGGCGGCCCGGTCCGCGTCGAGGATCCCGCGGAGGTGCGCGGCGTCGGCCCGGTAGAGCACGGCCTCGTCGCGGAGGTGCGGCTTGCCGAGCTCGTCGGCTTTGGCGAGCGACATCTCAGCGAGGTCATGGAGGCGCAGCATGGCGACGCGGATCACGTCGGTCCAGGTCGCGTCGGATCCGTACGCGTCGAGGAGCAGGGCCACCCGGCGGCGCGCGTCGTCCATGGCGGGCGCGCCCGCCGGGGTGGATCCGGTGAGCGGCACCGCGCGCGTCGCGAGGTACGCGATGTCCCAGATGCGCGGGCCGGGCGAGCACATGTCGACGTCGATCACGCCGATGAGGCGGCCGTCGGCGAAGACCAGGTTGTGCGGCGCGAAGTCGTTGTGGCAGATGACCTCGCTCGGCACCTTGACCTCCGACTGCCAGACGGCGCCGCCGAGGAAGAAGCCGACGCTCGCGTCGTGCAGCTCGCGGAGGCGGCGGCCGGCCTGGACGAGCACGTCGTCGGACCAGATCCAGTCGGGCAGCGGGTAGACGGGCACGACGCCGTCGAGGAAGGTGAGCCGCTCGCGGCCGCCCTCGACGCCGAGCGGCTCGGGGATCCCTTCGACGCCCGCGAGCGCGAGGTGCCGCAGGTAGCGGTGCACGGTCGGGGTCCAGGGGCCGGCGTCGCGGAGCACGGTGTCGCCCTCGCGCTCGACGCGGTTCATGTTGCCGCCTTCGAGGGGTCCGTCCATCGGGCCAGCGTAGGGCGGGCCGGGCGGCGGCACGACCCCGGCGGGACACGCGCACGGGCTAGGTTGCGAGCATGAGCACCACCGCGCCCGCCGCCGTCGCCGGACCCGACCCCGCCGCCCCTCCCCGCCGACGCGTCGCCGCGTGGGCGCTCTGGGACTGGGGATCCGCGGCCTTCAACGCGGTCGTCACCACCTTCGTGTTCAGCACGTACCTCGCCAGCAGCCTGTTCGTGGATCCCGCGATCGTGGCCGCCGCGGGCGACGACGACCGGAACCCGGCGCTCGTCGCGGCGAAGGCCGACACGTCCGGCGTGATCTCGCTGGCGCTGACCCTGGCGGGCCTCCTCATCGCGGTGCTCGCGCCCGTGCTCGGGCAGCGCTCCGACGGATCCGGGCGCCGACGCCTCTGGCTCGGGATCAACACGGGCATCGTCGTGCTCGCGATGCTCGGCATGGTGTTCGTGGAGCCGGTGCCGTCGTACCTGTGGCTCGGCGCCGTGCTGCTCGCCACCGGGAACGTGTTCTTCGAGTTCGCGAGCGTGAACTACAACGCGATGCTCGTGCAGGTGAGCACGCCGCGCACCGTCGGCCGCGTGTCCGGCCTCGGCTGGGGCATGGGCTACGTGGGCGGCATCGTGCTGCTCGCGCTCCTGCTCGGCCTCTTCCTCTTCGACTTCGGGACGCCCGGCGCATCCGGCCTCCTCGGCCTGCCGTCGGGCGAGGCGGGCGGCGCGCTCGACGTGCGCGTCGCCATCCTCGTGGCGGCGATCTGGTGCGCCGTGTTCTCGATCCCGGTGCTCGTGGGCGTGCCCGAGATCCCGGCGGCGCCGGGGCGCAAGCGGCAGGGCATCCTCGCGTCGTACGGCACGCTGTTCCGCCGGATCGCCGAGCTGTACCGGGAGTCGCCGCGCGTGCTCGTGTTCCTGCTCGCGAGCGCGGTGTTCCGCGACGGGCTCGCGGCGGTGTTCACGTTCGGGGCGATCATCGCGGCCCAGGTCTTCGGCTTCTCGACCACCGAGGTGCTGCTGTTCGGCGTCGCGGCCAACGTCGTGGCCGGCATCGGCACGTTCGCGGCCGGCTGGTTCGACGACCGATTCGGCGCGAAGCCCGTCATCGTGGTCTCGCTCGTCTGCCTCATCGTCGGCGGATCCGCGGTGCTCGCCGTCGGCGACGCGAAGGCCGGCTTCTGGGCGACCGGCCTAATCCTCTGCCTGTTCGTGGGGCCGGTGCAGTCGTCGAGCCGCACGTTCCTCGCGCGCATCTCCCCCGCCGGCCGCGAGGGCGAGATGTTCGGCCTCTACACGACCACCGGCCGCGCGGTCTCGTTCCTCGCGCCCGGCCTGTTCGGCATCGCGGTGGCGATCACGGGCGACACGCGCTTCGGGATCATCGGCATCGTGATCGTGCTGCTCGCGGGGCTGCTGCTGATGCTGCGGGTGCGCGGGGCGGATGCGCGGGTGGGCTGATGCCGCCACGGATCAGGCGAGCCCCCTGCCGGCCGCCTTCACGTCCGCTGCCGACCTCTGGGAATTCATCTGACTCGTCCTTAGGACGTAACGGAGGAGTGCCGGCCCTGCTTCAGCATCGGGCCGTACTTCAGCTCGACGAACATGACGATCAATGAGTCGAGATGGCCTCGTGGGCTTCGGCGCGATACACCATGATCGTTGAAGGTTCCTTCAGATCCAGCACCGTTGGCCGCGTGCAGTATCGTCGCACGGACAAAGCGCATCGGGAGGAGCTCATATGAAGCGCTACATCGTCGCGTCCGCCGTCATCACTGCGTCAGTCATGGCCATGTCATCATGCACGACCACCGATCCCGGACCCGTGGACACTGTGCCCTCGCCACAAAGTCTCATGCGCACCCTCGACGGATCCCTCAAGGAAAAGAGCGGGGAGTCCTATGGCGGCCTTGCCGGAAGCGGAGGGGGACCGCAGTCGTCCTCTGTCGAAATAGCGGGGGACCGAAGCGGACTCGCCGTCTATGCCATGTGTATCGGCGCTGCAGGCGAGGCAACGGTGAAGATAGCCGACGAGTCCGCCGTGAAAATGAAATGTGACTCAAGCTCCGGCGTGCAGGTCCTAGCCGATAATGTGCCGCTGAAGGGAGTGCGCCTCACCGTGGCTGTGGAAGGTGCGCCGACTGGTTCGACGTGGGCGATCGCAGCCGGCGCACCCAATCTCGACTAGCCGGCCTGGACCCGGCAATCGATGCCAGTGGGCAGGAACGCAGTCCCACTAGTGCCGTTATAGGTGAAGATCACGAAAGTGCCCTGTAGGTACGCGTTGTACAGCTGCCCCTGTCCGAGCGTGGGCGATGTGCAGGACACGCCCAAGGTGACCGACTCCGAGTACGAGCCGCCGAGGTTGGCGTTGAGCACCTCGAAGCTGATCCCCGCTCCCCCGCTGATGGTAGCTGTCGCTGTGACGGATCGATCCAGCGTGCAAGTCGCTCCGGGATTCCGGCAGGACGAGATGACCTGCGGCATCCTTGTCCCCGGCTGAATGCTCGTCGCCTCGAACCCGGCCGCTGTGATGTTAGCCCGCTCGGCTGCAGCGATGGATACGTCTCTGGAGTCGGATGCGAACTCGGTCGCGGTCGATGCATGCCGCAAGACCTCTTGTGAGAATTCAAGCGGCCTCGCGTCCGCCGGAGTTCGCTCCGCCGCTATGGCAGGCGCCGCTAGGCCCATGACTGAAGATATCGCGAACATTGTCGCGATGATCGCCTTTTTCATCTTTCACACTCCTTGATCGACATCGGTTATTCGATTCATCCGCGCAGGGGCGAGCGCGTCGTGGTTCATCTGTCGATTAACTCTCACACCCAGCCCTGGACGCACACGAGTCGGCCTAACCGAGACGAAGGGCGCTACCGGCCTGTGATTGCGCCCCATCAGGTGTATTGTCAGACGATTTACCTCATGACTGGCGTAGCCCCCCCACTGAGTGCAGACAGCCCAAGCGTCCAGCAAGTTCACCTGGCTGTAGAACTTGCGTGATGTGCAAGTCAGCACTTATGTGGACAGGTCCATCGCTGCTTCCGGAGAGGCGAGTGGTGCGATACCGAGGCCCTGATAGCGGACGAGCGCGCCTCCGACTCGGACAGGCACGAGAGGCACATCACTCTCTAGAGGTGCACCCGCACGCACCTGCCGTCCACGCGGGGGCAGCACCTGACAAGACACGAACCCACTTACGCGTGTGCGCTCAGTCCTTCCTCACCCGTGCGCGGCACGACAAGCAGGACGCTCCGGCGTGAGGCAATCCGCCTGAACCCCTATCGGACGGGGTTCCAGCTTCGGTCGACCTCCGCCTGGACTCGATCCCACTGCGACGCCGTCCCCGCGCGCCGCCAAACCGCCTGCGGTCTTGCCCGAGGGACTTCGTAGCGCGTCGTTCTTCAGCCGCAGCTCAGTCGAGCGACCCGCCGCCCACCTTCACGTCGGTCGCGTTCGCGAGCGTCGCGCGGACGACCGCGGTGAGCGCCGTCGCGAGCTGGTCCATGCGCATGTAGGGGCGGTCGGTGCCGATCGCCTCCTCCGTGGAGTACGGGATGTGGACGAAGCCGCCGCGGGTGCCGGGCCGGTCGCGCAGCTCGTGCATCAGCAGGTAGAAGACGTGGTTGCACGTGTAGGTGCCGGCGGTCTGCGAGACGACCGCGGGGATCCCCTTCGTGCGCACGGCCGCGACCGCCGCCTTGATCGGCAGGGTGCTGAAGTACGCAGCCGGGCCGCCGTCGACGACCGGCTCGTCGACGGGCTGGAAGCCCGTGTTGTCGGGGATGCGGGCGTCGTCGACGTTGATCGCGATGCGCTCCACCTCGAGCGTCTCGATGCCGCCGGCGAGGCCCACGGAGATCACGACGTCCGGATCCACCTCGGCGAGCGCCGCCCGCAGCGCGTCGTCCACCTTCGCGAAGTCGACCGGCAGCTGGCGCACCTGGATCTCGGCGTCGCCGTCCCAGCGGTCGCGCACCTCCTGCACGGCCGTCCACGACGGGTTGCTGGTGTCGCCGTCGAAGGGCTCGAATCCGGTGAGGAGGACGGTGGTCATGCGGGGGCTCCTGACGGATCGGCGGAGGAAGGGCGGGATCCACGCTACGCCCCGGGCCGACCGGAGGCCGATCCACCGTGGGACCGATCCCGGCCGCTAGCTTCGGGACATGATCTCCAACTCCGGCGCCGGGATCGGCATCGTCCTCTACGTCCTCGTGATCCTCGCCCTCGTGGTGCTGTCGATCGTCGCGACCGTCGTGCTCATCCGGCTCGCGCTCGTGGCGCGGCGGACGCTCCTCGTCACGACCTCGCTGCAGGAGGCCCGGCTCGAGCTCATCCGCGAGCAGACCGCGCGGCTCCAGGCCGACGACGACGGCGACGCCGACGGGAACGGCGGGCCGTACGCGCCCGGGTCCGGTCCCGTGGGCCCGGCGGTCTGAGCGTGGGCGGCGACAGCATCCTGATGCCGACCGCGTACGACGTCTTCGGGTCGGGCGTGCTGCTCGTGTTCGTCGCGCTGCTCGTGCTCGTGGCGGTGGCGCTCATCGTGATCATCCGGGTCGCGCTCGCCGGCCGGCGCACGCTCGCCGCGACCGCCGCGCTCGGCGAGGCGCGCCTCGAGCTGGCGCGCGAGCGGACGGCGCGGCTGCGCGCGGGGCTGCCGGACGCGCCGGGTGCCGGGGGCGGCGATCCCGCGGCCTGACCGGCGCCGCGACCGGCCTACGCCTGCGAGGGCTGCCCGTTGCTCGCCGTGGTGCCGCCGTCGACGGGCAGGATCGCGCCCGTGATGAACGAGGCGTCGTCGCTCGCGAGGAACGCGATCGCCGCCGCCACCTCGTCGGCCTCGCCGCCGCGGCCGAGGGAGATGCGCTTGGCGAACTCGGCCTTCAGCTCCTCGTCGTCCTCCTTGCCGGCGACCAGCTCGGTCCAGATGAGGCCCGGCGCGACCGCGTTCACGCGCACGCCGTCGACGCCGTGGTCGAGCGCGGCGGCGCGCGTGAAGTTGCTCACGCCGCCCTTCGCGGCGTTGTACGCGCTCATGTGGTGGTCCGCCGCCATGCCCGACACCGAGGAGACGTTGACGATGGATCCGCGCGTCGCCACCAGGTGCGGGAGCGCCGCGCGGGTGCCGTAGAAGACGCCCGAGAGATCCGTGTCGATGACGCGGTGCCACTCCTCGTCGGTGATGCCCGAGATGGGGCCGGCCTGGAACGTGCCGGCGTTGTTGACGAGCACGTCGAGGCGGCCGTGCGCCTCGAGCGCGGCGGCGACCGCGCGGTCGGCGTCGGCCGAGACGGCGGCGTCCGCGACCAGCGCGGTGGCGCTGCCGTCGGGCAGCGAGTCGGCGACCGCGCGGATCTTGTCCTCGACGCTGTCGGTGATCACGACCTTGGCGCCCTCGGCGACGAAGCGGCGGGCCGTGGCCTCGCCGATGCCCGAACCTGCGCCCGTGATGATGACGACCTTGCCGTCGAAGCGTCCAGCCATGGTGATCCTCCTGAGGGTTCGCGGGGACGACGGGCGACGTCGCCGTGAGGCGCGCGCACCGCCGTCGGGAGCATCCAGCCGACTCCCCGCGGGCGCCTCCGTCAAGGACCGTGGAGGCGATTCCGAGGCGCCGGGCGGCAGGGGCGGACCGACCGGTCGACGCCCCCGCCCGACGCCCCCGCTCGTCCGGCGGCGCAGTGTAGTACGGTCCCCGCGACCCGGGAACCTCGGAGGAAGCGGGCGTTTAGTTGTGTCAGTGCAACTACTATCGCGGATCCTCGAGGGGGCCCTCCTCCCCGACTCCGTGGTCGTGGTGACGTCGAGGGACGACCTGGACGGGGCCCTCGCCGACGACGAGCGGGAGGCCGTCGCGACGGCGCTCCCGGGCCGTCGCGCGGAGTTCGTGACCGGTCGCGTGCTCGCGCGCCAGGCGCTCGCGGCACTGGGCATCCGGGGCGCATCGATCCCCGTCGCGCGGAGCGGAGCGCCGGTGTGGCCGTCCGGGGTCGTCGGCAGCATCACGCACTGCGTCGGGCTCCGCGCGTGCGCCGTGGGGCGACGTGACGAGCACGCCGGGATCGGCATCGACGCGACACCCGCCCGGCGCCTGCCCGGCGGCGTGCTGGCGCGCGTGGCGGATCTCGGCAGCGGGCCCGTCGCCGCGGGTCTCGAGGCGCTCCGCGCGGCCGGTGTCGGGAGCCCGGACAGCGTGCTGTTCGCCGCCGCCGAGGCCGTCGCGAAGGCGCGGACGTCGGCGCACGGCGGCTGGTACGGCATCGACGGCGCGCACGTCGTGCTCCACCCGGACGGCTCCTTCGCGGTCCGCGCACGCCGCGGACCGGCGTTCACCGGGACCGGGCGGTGGACGGTGGCCGACGGCATGGCGCTGGCGGGCATCACGCTCGACGAGAACTGAAGCCGGAGCGCAGGAGCGCTCCGGGACGAACGAGGAGAGGACGAACACCATGGGGACTGAGCAACTGGAGAACGAGCACGACGACACGTCGGTCGAGGCGATATTCCAGCAGCACGCCGAGCGGACGGCACTGCGGGAGCGCTCCGGGCCGGACATCACCGACACGAGCTTCCGGGAGCTGTGGGACCGGGCGAGCGCGCTGGCCGCGGCGCTCGGGGAGACCGTGTCCGCCGGCGACCGCATCGCGGTGCTCGGCAGCGCGACCGCGGACGCCATCACCCTCGACCTGGCCACGTGGATCCTCGGCGCGGTGAGCGTGCCCCTGCAGGCGAGCGCGCCCGCCGGGGCCCTGCGCGCCATCGTCGAGGAGACGGAGCCGGCCTGGATCGCGGCCACCGTCGAGCAGGGCGCGATGGCCCGGGCGGTCGCCGGGGCATCGGGCGACGGCGTACGGACGATGCTGCTCGACACGGGCGCCGGCACCGGCGACGGCACCGACGCCGACGCCGACGCCGACGTGACGCTCGACGGCCTCGTCGCCCGGGGCGCCGCCCTGCCGCGCGTCAGCCCGTGGCACCCCGCGCCCGGCGAGGACCCGCTCGCGCTCCTGCTCTACACGTCCGGCAGCACCGGCACGCCGAAGGGCGCGATGTACACGCGCTCCATGGTCGAGCGGCTGTGGCACGCCATCCCGTCCGCCCCCGCCGGCGACGCATCCACGGCCGCGGACCTCGCGGACGGCATCGTCGGGTACGCGTACCTCCCCCTGAGCCACCTCACCGGCCGCCTCGCCCTGCTCGCCACGCTCGGCCGCGGCGGCACGGTCGCGCTCGCGACCTCGACCGACCTGTCGACGCTCTTCGACGACCTCCGCGCCTTCACGCCGACCGAGTTCGTCTTCGTGCCGCGCGTCGCGGAGATGGTCCGGCAGGAGGGCGAGCGCGAGGAGCAGCGGCGGCTCGCCGCCGGCGACGCGGACCCGGATGCGGTCCGCGCCGCCGTGCAGGCCGACCTGCGCGTCCGCGCGTTCGGCGGCCGCATCGGCGACGCCATCTGCACCAGCGCCCCGCTGACGCCCGCGCTCCGCACCTACGTCGAGGAGTGCCTCGGGATCACGCTGCACGACATGTACGGGTCGACCGAGGCCGGCGGCATCCTCCGCGACGGGGTCGTCCAGCAGCCTCCCGTCACCGAGCACAAGCTCGTCGACGTCCCCGAGCTCGGGTACCGCACCACCGATCTCCCCTACCCGCGGGGCGAGCTGCTCGTCAAGAGCGCCGCCGCGATGACCGGGTACTTCCGCCGGCCGGACGTCACCGCGGCGGTGTTCGACGAGGACGGCTTCTACCGGACCGGCGACGTCATGGCCCGGACCGCCCCCGACACCTACGAGTACGTGGACCGCCGGAACAACGTGCTCAAGCTGTCGCAGGGCGAGTTCGTCGCGGTGGCCTCCCTCGAGGCGACGTACGGCGGGACGCCCGAGGTGCACCAGATCGCGCTGCACGGCGACAGCCGGCACGCGTTCCTCGTCGCGGTCGTCGTGCCGTCGACCGAGGGGGCGTCGGAGCGCGACATCCTCGCCGCGCTCCAGCGCACAGCCCGCGAGCACGACCTCGCCCCCTACGAGGTGCCCCGCGGCGTGATCGTCGAGCCGCGGCCGTTCACGGTCGAGGACGGCATGCTCTCCGACGCCGGCAAGCTCCTGCGCCTGCGCCTCACGCAGCGGTACGGCGAGCGCTTCGCCGCGCTCTACGACGCGCTGGCGGAGCAGCAGACCGGCACGCTGGTGGCCGCCCTCCGCGAGCGCCCCGACGACGAGCCGACGGTCGACACGGTGGTGCGCGCCGCCCTGCAGCTCCTCGGGGCCGAGGCGTCCCCCGCGACCGCCGCCGCGGCCCGGTTCTCGGACCTCGGCGGGGACTCGCTGTCCGCGCTGACGTTCTCCGGGATCCTCGAGGACGTGTTCGAGACCGAGGTGCCCGTCGGCGTCATCACCGACCCGACCAACGACCTCGCCGCCGTCGCCGCGTTCGTGGAGCGCTCCGCCTCCGACGACCGGCCGACCGTGACCCGCGTGCACGGCGCCGGCGCCTCCACCCTCCGCGCGAGCGACCTCCGTCTCGACCGGATGCTCGGCGGCATCCCGATCCCGGTCCCCCGGGCGTCGGCCACCACGCCGGGATCCCGGACCGTCCTGCTCACCGGCGCGAACGGCTACCTCGGCCGGTTCCTGGCCATCGACTGGCTCGAGCGCCTCGCCCCGACGGGCGGCACGCTCGTGTGCATCGTGCGCGGCGCCGACGACGCCGACGCCCGGCGCCGCCTCGACACCGCGTTCGCCGCCGATCCCGCGTTCGCCCGGCGCTTCGCCGAGCTGGCGGGCTCGCTCGAGGTGCGGGCCGGCGACGTCAGCGAGCACCGCCTCGGCCTCGACGAGGAGCGGTGGACGGCCCTGGCCGCCCGCGTCGACCTCGTCGCGCACGCGGCGGCCCTCGTGAACCACGTGCTCCCGTACCCGGCGCTGTTCGGCCCGAACGTCGTCGGCACCGCCGAGGCGATCCGCCTGGCGATCGCCGCCGGCAGCGTGCCCGTCACCTTCGTGTCGAGCGTCGCCGTCGCGGGCGGCGCGCAGCCGGGCACGACCGCGGACGCGGAGCCGTCCGCGCCCGCCGCGCTCGACGAGCACGCCGACATCCGCGTGATGATCCCCGAGTGGGCCGTCGGCGACGAGTACGCCAACGGGTACGGGGCGAGCAAGTGGGCGAGCGAGGTGCTGCTCCGCGAGGCGCACGAGCACCACGGCGTCCCCGTGGCCGTGTTCCGCTCCGACATGATCCTGGCGCACCCCCGCTGGCGCGGCCAGGTGAACCTCCCCGACGTCTTCACCCGGCTGATGTGGAGCGTGCTCACCACCGGGCTCGCCCCGGCCTCGTTCGTGCGGCGCGGCCCCGACGGCGAGCGGCAGCCGTCCCACTACGACGGCCTGCCCGCCGACTTCACGGCCGCGGCGATCGACGCGATCGGCGCCGCGCTCACCGAGGGGCACCGCACGTTCAACGTCGTGAACCCCCACGACGACGGCGTCTCGCTCGACACCTTCGTCGACTGGCTCCGCGAGGACGGCCACGACATCGAGCGCGTGGACGACCACGCGGAGTGGGTCGCCCGGTTCCGCGCGGCGCTGGCCGCGCTGCCCGACGCGGACCGCGCCCGGTCCGTCCTGCCGCTGATGCACGCGTTCGCCGCCCCCGAGGAGCCGCACGCCGGCTCGGCGATCCCCGCCGAGGCCTTCGCCGCGGCCGTCCGCGAGGTGCGCCCGCTCGGGGAGCCGGAGATCCCGTCGCTCGACCGCGCGCTCATCACGAAGGTGGCGGACGACCTCGCGTTCCTGGGGCTGCTCGCGCCGGCGCGGGTGGCCGCGCGGTGACGCTCGCGACGTGACCCGATCCCGAGGCGGGACGCACACGGAGGGGCCGGCAGCGATGCGCTGCGGGCCCCTCCGTGCGTGTCGGGGCCGGTGACGGCGGGCGGCGACGGCCACCGGATCCGCCGTCCCGAGAGAAGATACACGCCGGTAACACGAGGGAAACGGCCGCGATACGGGGCAGAACCACACTGGATCGAAATACCTATCGCTCGATAGATACTCCGACCGGGCAACCGGATCTCCGGCGCATCCGCAGCACCGCGCCCTCGTGAGAGGCCAGAAGATTGAGCACCCCGCACACCCCCTCGCCGGCGGCGGCACCCGCCGTGGCCCCCGCCCCCGTCGTCCCGTCCGGCCACGCCCGGGACACCGCGGCTCGCGCTGATCACGCCCCGTCGGGCTACGCGCAGGAGCTCCATCGGGGCGTCGGCCCGTTCTCCTCGTTCGCGGCCGGGTTCTCCTTCGTGTCGATCCTCACGACCGTGTTCCAGCTGTTCGGGCTCGGCTTCGGCCTCGGCGGCGCCGCGTTCTTCTGGGCGTGGCCGGTGGTCTTCGTCGGGCAGCTGCTCGTGGCCCTCAACTTCGCGCAGCTCGCGGCCTCCTGGCCCATCTCCGGCGCGATCTTCCAGTGGTCGAGCCGCCTCGCCGGCACCACGTTCGGGTGGTTCACCGGCTGGACCATGATCGTCGGCCAGATCCTCACGGTCGCCGTCGCGGCCATCGCGGTGCAGGCCGTGCTGCCGTCCATCTGGGCCGGGTTCCAGATCGTCGGGGGCCCGGACGCGGATCCGTCGGTCTCCTCCCCCACGGGCGCGGCGAACGCGGTGCTGCTCGGGATCCTCCTGCTCGCCGTCACCACGGTCGTCAACATCCTGAGCGTGCGGCTCATGGCGCGCGTGACCACGGCGGGCGTGCTGATCGAGATCGTCGGCGTGGTCGTGCTCGTCGCGGTGCTCTTCCTCCTCCCGCAGCGCGGACCCGAGGTCGTGCTCACGACCGCCGGCCGCACGGGCGACGAGCCGTACGTCTTCGCGTGGCTCGCGTCCTCCCTCATGGCCGCGTACGTGATGGTCGGCTTCGACTCCGCGGGCGAGCTCGCCGAGGAGACGCACAGCCCGCGGAAGACGACGCCGCGCACCATCGTGCGGGCGCTGGTGGTCTCCGGGCTCGGCGGGGCGCTCCTCATCGTGGGCGCGCTCGTCGCGGCGCCCAGCCTCACCGACGGGCAGCTCGCCACGAAGGGCCTCGCCTGGGTCATCACCTCGGCCGCGGGCGAGGTGGGCGGACGCCTGCTGCTGTGCGCGGTGGCGGTCGCGGTGTTCGCGTGCACGCTCGCGGTGCAGACGTCGGGCACGCGGATGATGTACTCGATGGCGCGCGAGAAGGCCCTGCCGTTCCACCGCCAGCTCGCCCGCGTGTCCCCGCGCACCGGCACGCCCGTGCTCACCTCGGTGGTCGTCGGAGCGGGCGCGGTCCTCGCGCTGGTGGTCAACGCCGGGCAGTCCGCCATCTTCACGGCCCTCTCGAGCCTCTGCATCGCGATGCTCTACCTCGCGTACCTCGGCGTCACCGGGCCGCTGCTGGTCGCCCGGATCCGCGGGCGCTTCCCGCAGGGCGGCGTCGACGAGGACGGGAAGCCGCTGTTCACGCTCGGCCGCTGGGGCATCCCGGTGAACGTGGTCGCCGTGCTGTTCCAGGCCGGCATGGCCGTGAACCTGATCTGGCCGCGCGCCGAGATCTACGACCTCACGGGCGGGTCGTGGTGGCTGCAGCACAGCGCGCTCCTCTTCATCGGCGCGACGCTGCTCGTCGGCTGGGGGTACCACGCGTGGCGGCACCGCTCCGACGGGCCCATCGAGCTCCGGGACGTGCCGACGACCGCCGCGATCCCGGTCGTCCAGCCGGCGGGAGCGGCGATCCGATGAGGGACGCGCGCACGACCGACAGCGTCACCGCCTCCCGGGACGACGCCCGCGCGCAGGCCGCCCTCCGGAGCGACTGGATGCCGTACGTCCCCGCCTCCTCGTCGCCGTTCGCGCCCGCGGGCGTGGATCCGGCCGACCTCACCTGGGCCGAGACCGTCGCGCCCGGCGGGTACGCGCACCGCGTGCTCGCGCGCGGATCCCGCCTCCGGTTCGACGACCCCACGGGCGACGCCTGCGCGCACCTGCTGCTCTACGACGCGGAGGCGCCCGGCGAGCGGCTGAACGTCGCCGACACCGTGAAGATCCCGTGGCAGGCGTACCTCGGCGAGGGCTCCCCGCTGCTGAGCGGCGACGGGCGGATCCTCGCGAGCATCGTGGAGGACACCTCCGGCCACCACGACGCCCTCTGCGGCACCTCGACCGACGCGCTCAACGAGCGGCGCTACGGATCCGGCGCGCCCGAGGGCCCCACGCCGAGCGGCCGGTCGCTCCTCGTGAAGGCCGCCGCGAAGCACGGGCTCACGCGGCGCGACCTGCCGCCCGGCGTCTCCTTCTTCCAGGGCGTGCGCGTGGAGGAGGACGGCGCGCTGCGGCCCATCGGATCCGCCGGGCCCGGCACCCACGTGACCCTCGTGGCCGAGATGCCGCTGCTGGTGCTCGTCGCGAACGTGCCGCACCCGCTCGACCCGCGGCCCGCCCACGTGGTGGGGCCGCTGCGGATCCACGCCTGGCGCGGCGCCCCCACCGGGCCCGACGACGCGCGCTTCCACGCGACGCCCGAGCTCACCCGCGCCTACCTCAACTCCATCGACCGCTGCGAAGCGAGAGGGAACCGATGACCCCGACCGTCACCTCCACCGTCCCCACCGGCGCCGTGCACGCGCCCGACGCCGTGCTCGACTGGGGCGCGTCGCTCGTGCCGGGCCGCGTGGTGCGCGACGACCGGGTGGCGCCGCTCGCGCCCTGGTCGGCCGTCGTGCGCGCCGGACAGGTGCTGACCATCGTCGACGTGGGCGGCAACCAGTCCGCCGACTTCCTCGTCTACGACGCCGACGATCCCGAGGAGCGGTACAGCGTGCCCGACACGATCGTGGCGCAGGGCAACGCGTACCTCGGCACCGGATCCGTGCTCATGTCGAGCGAGGGCCGGCCGCTGATGACCGTGGTCGGCAACGAGATCGACCGCCAGGACACCCTCGGCGGCGCCTGCTCGAAGGAGTCGAACACGCTCCGCTACGGGCACCACACCGCGCACCAGCACGCCTGCCGGGAGAACTTCCTCACGGAGGGCGCGCGGCACGGGCTGGGCGCGCGCGACATCGTGTCGAACGTCAACTGGTTCATGAACGTGCCGGTCGAGGCCGACGGCGCCCTCGGGATCGTCGACGGGATGAGCGCGCCCGGGAAGCGGGTGGCCGTGCGGGCGGAGCGGGACGTGCTGGTGATCGTCTCCAACTGCCCGCAGATGAACAACCCGTGCAACGACTTCAGCTGCACGCCGCTGCGGATGATCGTGGTGGAGCCGTGAGCGCCGCCGAGCACAGCGCCGCCGAGCGCCGGGCGCTCGACCTCGACACCGTGCTCGTCGCGAACCGCGGCGAGATCGCGTGCCGCGTGATCCGCACCGCGAAGGCCATGGGGATGCGCACGGTCGCGGTCTTCTCCGACGCCGACCGGGCCGCTCCCCACGTGCGCGAGGCCGACGAGGCCGTGCGCCTCGGGCCGGCCGCGCCGCGCGAGTCGTACCTGCGCATCGACGCGATCATCGAGGCGGCCCGGGCGACCGGCGCCGGCCTCGTCCATCCCGGCTACGGGTTCCTCAGCGAGAACCTGGAGTTCGCGTCGGCCTGCGAGGAGGCGGGGATCCGGTTCGTCGGGCCGACCGCCGACCAGATCCTCGCGTTCGGCGCCAAGCACACCGCGCGCGAGCTCGCCGAGGCCGCGGGCGTGCCGATGCTCGCGGGCACCGGCCTCCTCGCCGACGCCGACGAGGCCGTGCGCGAGGCCGCGCGCGTCGGCCTGCCCGTGATGCTCAAGGCCACGGGCGGCGGCGGCGGCATCGGCATGCAGGCCTGCGCGACGCCCGAGGAGGTGCGCGAGGCGTACGGCCGGGTGACGCGGCTCGCGGAGTCGGCGTTCGGATCCACCGGCATCTTCCTCGAGCGCCTCGTGCGCCCGGCCCGCCACGTGGAGGTGCAGCTCGTGGGCGACGGCGCGGGCCGCGTGGCCGTGATCGGCGACCGCGACTGCTCGCTCCAGCGCCGCAACCAGAAGGTCATCGAGGAGGCGCCCGCCCCCGCCCTGCCCGACCGCGTGCGCGCCCAGCTGCACGCCTCGGCCCGCGCGCTCGCGGAGTCGGTCTCCTACCGCAGCGCCGGCACGGTCGAGTTCGTCTACGACCCGGTGCGCGAGGAGGCCGCGTTCCTCGAGGTGAACACGCGCCTGCAGGTCGAGCACCCCGTCACCGAGGAGGTGCACGGCGTCGACCTCGTGGAGCTGATGCTGCGGCTCGCCCGCGACGGCGCCGCGGGGCTGCCCGACGACCTCTTCACGCGCGAGTGGATCCCGCAGGGCCACGCCGTCGAGGCCCGCCTCTACGCGGAGGACCCGGCCAAGGGATCCCTGCCGTCGAGCGGCCTCGTGACGCAGGCCGTGCTGCCGGCGGGTCCCGGGATCCGCGTCGACGGCTGGATCGAGACGGGCCTCGAGGTCTCCGCCTCCTACGACCCGCTGCTCGCCAAGGTCATCGCCACGGGCGAGACGCGCGACGACGCGCTCGACCTCCTCGGCGAGGCGCTCGACGGCACGCGGATCGACGGCATCGTCACGAACACCGGCCTGCTGCGGGCGCTCACCGACGACCTCGAGCTGCGCACGGCCACGCACTCCACGTCGACCCTCGACGTGACGGACGACCCGGCGCCGCGCATCGACGTCGTCTCCCCCGGCACCATGACGACCGTGCAGGACTTGCCCGGCCGGCTCGGGTACTGGCAGGTCGGCGTGCCGCCGAGCGGCCCGTTCGACCCCGTCTCGCTCGCGGAGGCGAACCTCGCGGTCGGCAACCCGGAGGGCGCGCCGGGGCTCGAGATCACGGCCGACGGCCCGGTGCTGCGCTTCTCGACCGCCTCGGTGGTGGCGGTGACCGGCGCACCCGCGCCGGTCACGGTCGACGGGACGCCTGCCGCGATGTGGGAGCCGATCGAGGTCGCCGCCGGGCAGACCCTCGCGATCGGGCGCGCCGACGGGCCCGGGCTCCGCCTGTTCCTCGCCGTCCGCGGCGGCATCGACGTGCCCGCGTACCTCGGATCCGCATCCACCTTCACGCTCGGCCGCTTCGGCGGGCACGCGGGCCGGGCGCTGCTCGCGGGCGACGTGCTGCGGCCCGGATCCCCCGACTCCGACGCCGACCACCCCGCCTTCCCCGCGGGCGCGCGCCTCGGGCTGATCGGCGGCCCGACGCCCGCGCACCGGCGGCCGGCGCTCACCTCCACGTGGGAGATCGCCGTCACCGAGGGCCCGCACGCGGCGCCCGACTTCTTCACGCGCGACGACATCGACGTGCTGTACGCCACCGACTACGGCGTGCACCACAACTCGGCGCGCACCGGGATCCGGCTCATCGGCCCGCGGCCCGGCTGGGCGCGCGAGGACGGCGGCGAGGCGGGGCTGCACCCGTCGAACATCCACGACACCCCGTACGCCGTGGGCGCGATCGACTTCACGGGCGACACCCCGATCATCCTCGGCCCCGACGGCCCGTCCCTCGGCGGCTTCGTGTGCCCGGCGGTGGTCGCGAGCGGCGAGCTGTGGAAGCTCGGGCAGCTGCGGCCGGGCGACACCGTGCGCTTCGTGCCCGTGAAGGAGGCGGACGCCGCGGCGCTCGTCGACGCGCGCGCCTCGCTCACGGTGGTCCGCACGGGCGGCGACGGCGACGACGGCGTGATCGGCCGGCTCGAGGCCACCGACGCGCGCCCGTCGGTCGCGTACCGGCGCGACGGCGACGACGACGTGCTCGTGGAGTACGGCGACATGACCCTCGACATCGCGCTCCGGATGCGCGTGCACGCGCTCATGACCCGGCTGCAGGAGGAGCGGCCCGCGGGTCTGCTGGAGCTCACGCCGGGGATCCGCTCGCTGCAGGTGCGCACGGATCCGCGCGTGCTGAAGGCCACGGCCGTCGCGGGCCTGCTCCGGGAGCTGGAGGACGAGATCCCGCCGACGGACCAGCTCGTCGTGCCGTCGCGCACCGTCCGGCTCCCCCTCTCCTGGGATGACCCGGCGACGCGCCTCGCCATCGAGCGCTACATGGCGGGCGTCCGCGACGACGCGCCCTGGACGCCGTGGAACATCGAGTTCATCCGCCGGATCAACGGCCTCGACTCGGTCGACGACGTCTACCGCACGGTCTTCGACGCCAGCTACCTCGTGCTCGGCCTCGGCGACGTGTACCTCGGCGCGCCCGTGGCCACGCCGCTGGATCCGCGCCACCGCCTGGTGACCACGAAGTACAACCCCGCGCGCACCTGGACCGCCGAGAACTCGGTCGGCATCGGCGGCGCGTACCTCTGCGTCTACGGGATGGAGGGGCCGGGCGGGTACCAGTTCGTCGGCCGCACGGTGCAGATCTGGAACCGCTTCCGCCGCGGCGGGCTCTTCCAGGAGCACCCCTGGGCGCTGCGCTTCTTCGACCGGATCGAGTGGTACCCCGTGGGCGCCGAGGAGCTGCTCGAGCTCCGGGCCGAGACGGACGCGGGCCGCGGCGACTTCGCCACGGAGGACGGCGAGTTCTCCATCGCCGACCACCAC
Source organism: Clavibacter sp. CT19 (assembly GCF_027858075.1). Taxonomy (NCBI): domain Bacteria; kingdom Bacillati; phylum Actinomycetota; class Actinomycetes; order Micrococcales; family Microbacteriaceae; genus Clavibacter; species Clavibacter sp. CT19. The sequence goes on from NZ_JAQHYR010000006.1 coordinate 127,619, forward strand.
GCGTTCCTCGCCGCGAACGACGCCTCGATCCGCTCCTTCCGCGAGACGCAGACGCGCGCGTTCGAGGAGGAGAAGGCCCGCTGGCGTCTGTCCGGCGAGTTCGACGTGCGCGACGAGCCGGTCGTCGTGGTCCCCGACGAGGTGCCCGTGCCGCCGGGCGCGACCGCCGTGATGGCGCCGTTCACCTCGACCGTGTGGCGGGTGGACGTGCGCCCCGGCGACGACGTCACGGCCGGCGACGCCGTGCTCGCGGTCGAGGCGATGAAGATGGAGTCCGTGGTGGGCGCGCCGGTCGCGGGCCGCGTGCTGGAGATCCGCATCGCGCCCGGCGAGCAGGTCGCGCCCGGGCAGGTGCTCGCGGTGATCGGCGCGGCGTCCTGATCGCCGTCGCCGCGGGAGGCGGCCGGGTGCGCGCCGCGCGTGACCCCGGCCGCCGCGTGATCCCCACCTGCGAGGATGGCGGGATGGCCAAGGACGACAAGCCGGCCCGCGTCGGCCGCCCCCGCGCGATGCCCGACGCCGGCTCGACGCTGAGCCCGCGCGAGCAGATCCTCGACGCGGCGGCGGCGCTCTTCGCGGAGTACGGGCTGAGCGGCACGTCCACGCGCCTCATCGCCGAGCGGGTGGGCATCCGCCAGGCCTCCCTCTACTACCACTTCGCCGGCAAGGACGACCTGCTCGTCGAGCTGCTCACGCGCTCCGTGCGCCCCAGCCTCGACGTCGTCCGCGGCATCGAGGAGGCCGTCCCCGACCGCGCGTCGGCGGCCGGCGCCCTGCACGCGCTCGTGATGGCGGACTTCCGCACGCTCGCCGACACCCCGCACAACATCGGCACGCTCTACCTGCTGCCCGAGGTGCAGGGCGAGCGGTACGACGGCTTCCGTACGCAGCGGCGCGAGCTGCAGGACGCGTACGGGCGGATCGGCACGGCCGCGGCGAGCGCCGACGTGCGCCGCACCATCGGGCCGGAGGCGCTGGGGGCCGTGCTGATCCAGCTGGCCGAGCTCGTGATCCAGCTCCGCCGCCGCGGCGAGCCCGGAGACGCCGACCGCGACGCCATCGCCGCTACGTGCCTGCGCGCGTGCGGTTTGGGGACGTCGGAGATCGCGGAGGCGCGGCGCGAGGCCGAGCGGCTGCTGGCCGTCACGGCCTGAGGCGTCGGCGCGGCCCGGTCGCGCGGCGGAGAGCGACACGAACGACTCGTAGAAGAGCGCGCCGCGGGCACCCGGGCGGGTCTGCGTGATCTCGGCCATGGCGCGCCTCTCGTCGTCGGCGCCGGGCGCGGATCAGTAGTCGATGAGGCCCTGCTCCAGCGCGTACGCCCGGAAGCCGCCGATCGGGAAGGGCAGGAAGTACTTGCCCATGATGAGCTCATCTGCCAGCTGCTCCGTCATCGAGACCGTGAGCTGGCCGGCCCGGATCGCCTGGCAGAGCAGAGGGACGGTCGCGGTCACGCGACGCCGTTCCGACTCGGCGATTGCGCGAGGAGCGGCGTCGTCGAGCACCATCTCCCAGCCCTTCGTGGCACCTAAGGCGAGGACTCCGCACTCACCGCGGTTCCTCCCGTCGACTACGAGTCGTCGCTCGTAGCGAGCGAAGGCGGCCAGATGTTCCATGTCATCGGCACGATGGACATCGATCCAGTCCACGTCGATCACCATGCGCAGTTCGTGATGATCATCAGCCTGGGCACGCAACTCCCTGTCGACGGATTCCGGAATTACGACGCCTCTCTCGCTGGTGAGAAATCGCAGCGGCCCGAGCCAGCCCTGCATCGCGAAGTGCCTCAGCGGTCCGGTGTCGAAGACCAGAGGATCGCTCACCGCGCTCACGAGACGAACTTCCAGAGCTCGCCCTCGCTCCGGACCCTCCTCTCAGGGAGGTCCGATTCGACGTAGGTGCCCTGAAGGAGCTCGAGGGCACGGTCGAGACTGATCTGCTCATCCCGGTACAGCCGCAACACACCCTTCTCGTAGGCCGTGGGGAAACTCGTCCCCTCCATCTCCGAGGTGTCGTTCAAACCCCACTCCACGATGTCCGACTTGGTCGTCCGCACCCGCCAGATCTCATCGACCTCTCCGGGAAGGCTCAATTCGCTGACTCGCCGGGCGAGCGTCGCCATGTCGACGTAGAAGGTGGACGCCGTGATGACCGACGCCTCGCGGAGCGAACGGAGTTCCAGCTGGCCCCGCCAGAACTCCGGAAAGGTTGAATTCGGCAGGAGCATCGCTCGCGCAAAACGGTCCAGCCGCGCCTCCGTGCCGCCGCCGTCGCTCACGCGCCAATCCACCGTGTAGTCGTCCTGCACGAGGTAGTGGCCGAGCTCGTGCGCAAGGGCCAGCCGCCGTCGACCGACCTTGTTGCTGCTGTTCACCAGACACACGCCTCCGCTCGAGAGCCGGATCATCCCGGCGTCCGCGGTATCCACGCCGAGTTCGCGAGAGAAGGCCCACAATCCGATGCCGCTGACCCTCTCGACGAGCCGTGTCGCCGGATCATCCGGCGCATATCCGATCAGCTCCCGAGCCTTTCCCGCCAAGGCCTCGGCCTCGTGGTCCGACTGTGGGAGCGGCCACACACGTTCCCTCGGGTCGCGCTCTGTCGAGTCAGACGGGCCCAGTGTCCGGATGAAGTCCACTTCGTCGGCGATGTCCGCCAGGGCCCTGTCAATCCGGGAATCGACTACCTCAAGTCCCTGGTGGGAACGGTGGGACACGATCGCGGGCAGCGGCTCCTCCAGCAGACGAGCCATCCTCATGCCCAGGACGTCGGCCACCGCGGCCAACTCGAGCGCAGTGACCTTGCGGATCCCCGCCTCGATCTTGTTGACGGCTGTCCTGTCGAGACCGATGGCACTCGCGACCTGCCCCTGGCTTAGCCCGGCGCGTTCCCGCTCGTCGTGGATTCGTCGTCCCAACCCCACTGCATCCATGTGTGCCACTTTCGCACACCTCAGATCTCACCGCGCTTCTCATTCCAGATCGCATCCAGTCGCAACCGAAGCGTCGCGATGCGCGGAGGCTACGGGCGCGCGGATCCTCCGAGGTGCCCGCCGAACGACCGGCGGCGCGCGTCGTCCACCGCGTCCTCGAAGCGGAGGGACGGGTCGCGGAGCATCGCGAGGGTGGCGAGCGCGTGGATCCGCACCCGGGCGTCCGCCGCCTTCCGCGACCGCTCGACCACCGGGAGCGCCAGACGGCCGACCGCGACGAACGCGCGCGTGAGGCTGTGCTGCATCTCCGCGGATCCGCGGCCCAGCTGCGACGCCAGCTCGCGGAGGAGGAGCCCGGCGCCGGTGGGGTCGCGGTCGGCGTCGATCAGGCCGGACGCCGTGCGCCACGCGGTGCGGGCGACGTGCTCGTCCGGGTCCCGCAGCAGCTCCCGCCCGATCGCCGGCAGTGCGCGCCGGTCGCCGATCTTGGAGAGCGTGTGCAGCGCCTGGCTGCGCGCCTGCGGCACGGGCGACGCGAGCTCGGCGACCAGCGGCGGGATCGTGAGCTCGCGGTCGTGCCGGATGAGCGCCCACGTGAGCATCTCGCGCACGTTGAGGTCGGGCTCGACGCGGCAGCGGTGGATCAGCCCCTCGACGAGCGCCGGATGCGGCCGGGTGCCCGCGGTGAGCGCGGCCTGGAGCCGGGCGGAGGCGTCGGGCGCGCGGAGGGCGGCGGCGAGGCGGGCGGCGATGGCGTCGTCGTCGAGGCGGTCGGAGGGTCCGGGCTCATCCCACGCGGCATCGCTCACAGCACGTCCCCGATCGCCGCGAGCACGCGAACCGGGTCCTCGAGCTGCATGTCGTGGTGGATCCCCGGCAGCCGCCGCACATCCCAGCCGGCGCCCTCGAGCTCGGCCGCGTACGCGTCGGGCAGCACCGAGGGCGCGTCGTCGGAGAGCACCACGGTGGACGGCACGGCCGGCGCGCTCACCGCGAGCGGATGGAAGGCCACGTCGCGGAAGACGCCGATCGCCATGCCGCGGTCGAAGCGCGCCTGGGCGGCGTCGAGCGACGCCCGCACGGCGGGGGCGTAGGCGGCGCGGATCCGGGCGGCGGCCCGGGCGCGCGGCAGCTGCGCGACGGCGAGGCCCACGAGCGGGGCGGCCCAGAACAGGCGGCCGCGGATCCCCGCGGTCGGCAGCGCGAGCCGGAACCCGGGGTCGAGGTACACGGCGCGCGCGGGCTCGAGGCGGGCGACGGCGCGCACCAGCACGGATCCGCCGAGCAAGTGCCCGACGACCGCATCGAGGCCGCGCGGCAGCGCCTCCGCGACGTCGTCGGCCATCTCCTCGATGCCGTACGAGCCGGCCCGGTCGCTCTCCCCGTGCCCGCGGAGGTCGACGGTCGTGACGGTGTAGCGGCCGGAGGCGACGAGCCGCTCGACGACGGGCGCCCAGGTCGCGCCGTCCGCGCCGAGCCCGTGCACCAGCCCGACGTGGCGCGCGCCGGCGCCGGTGGTGACGCGGTGCAGCTGCATGGGTCCAGTCTCCTCCCGGTGGGCGTGGGGCGGCGGGCGACCCGGAAGTGTGGTCCCGCCGACACGGTCTGCGGTCGTCGGAAGCGACCCTTGCCTCTGGAGTGGCTTCCCACACGGTGCTGTTGTTGGATACCGTCGGGTCATCACGATCAGCCCGCTCGCCTCACGGCTCGGGCTGATTTTCTTTTGCGCGTCGGAGGAGCGTGAAGAGCTACGACAAGGAGTGGTTGTCGCTCACGCAGCGGATCGCGCCCCTAGCTCTGGCGGATCCGACCTTTCAGACTGCGACTCCTACATGTACTCGCATCGTCGTGTATGCTTTTGCCAACACCTCTCGAAGTAAGCGGGAGTCCGGTAAATAGGCCATAGAGGTCAGATAACCCCAGGACCAGCTTTGCTGTGAAGTGCGTATTAGTGCCCAGGTACGGATTCCGTCACCAGGCAGCTCGCGGAAAGACCGCGGGTTCACACTTCGGCGTCGTGAGACACAGCTGCGAACACTCGAGTCCCCTACGACTTGAGAGCAACGTTCGTGGTTGCCCTCAGGACTCGCGGATCCGCAGCCGACTACGTCGCCAGACCAGTCATCAGAACCGGCGAAGGTCAGTAGGGAGTCCTCGCCAGTTGTTGGAGACATGGTGTTCGGCTTCGCTCTTCTCTCTGCGTCGATTTCGTCTGGATCGATCGCTCTCACGGTCCTCGTGGTAATTCTCGCTGTTCCCGTTTTCGTGGCGACTTTTGCCCGCGGCGAACGGCACGAGAACGCCATGAAAGTACTCAAGGTACTCACCAGAACGATGCGACGTAACTCTGACGAACCTCCGGTGGAGCGAGATCCTGGCTGACTTCTGTCACTCGGGGACTCGAGCACGCTATGCGGGACGGCCCCGCGTCCGAATCCGGATGCGGGGCCGTCGCGAGCGGACGCGGCGCTACAGCGTCGCCGCCGCCGGGTCCCAGTCCTCGGCGAGCGGCGTCGGCTTCGTGACGCTCGACGCGACCTGCACGACCTCGCGGCTCTCGGCGGCGTCGCGGATCGCGAGCAGCACGTCGAGCACGTGGGCCGCGACCTCGCCGGATGCGCGCACCGGGTCGCCGCCGCGGATGCTGCGCGCGAGGTCGAGCACGCCGGAGCCCCGGCCGTACGTGGATCCGGAAGCCGTCAGCGTCTCCGGCTCCTCCTGCCCGAAGCGCCACAGCTGGCTGTCGCCCTCGAACGTGTTCGGGTCCGGGAGCACGATGGTGCCCTCGCTGCCGGAGATCTCGACGAAGCCCATGCGCGGCAGCGCGTTCTGGAAGCTGAACGTGGACTGCGCCGACTGCCCGCCCGCGAACGAGATGAGCGCCGCGTGGTGCGTGGGCACCTCGACCGGGAAGTCGGTGCCCGCGCGGGGTCCGCTGCCGATGGTGCGCGTGGTGCGCGAGGTCGAGGAGACCGCGCTCACCGTCTCGGCCGCGCCGAACGCGTGCACGAGCGTGGTGACGTAGTACGGGCCCATGTCGAACAGGGGCCCGGCGCCGTGCGCGAACAGGAACTCGGGGTTCGGGTGCCAGGCGTCCGGGCCGGGCACGTGGAACAGCGTCGTCGCGGTGAGCGGCTCGCCGATGTCGCCGCGGGCGATGGCGCGCATGGCCGACTGGATCCCCGCGCCGAGCACGGTGTCGGGCGCGCACGCGACCTGCACGCCGGCCGCGCGGGCCGCCTCCAGCAGGTCCTGGCCGGATGCGTGATCCAGCGCCAGCGGCTTCTCGCTCCACACGTGCTTGCCGGCGGCGACGATCCGCCGGCCGACCTCGGCGTGCGTGGCGGGCAGCGTGAGGTTCACGACGATCTCGATCCCGTCCATCGCGAGGAGCTCCTCGACCGTGCCGTGGTGCGGCACGCCGTGCTCCTCGGCGCGCGAACGGGCGCGGTCGAGGTCGATGTCGGCGACGAACAGGACCTCGAGGTCCGGCATCGCCGTCATGTTCTCCAGGTAGGTGCCCGAGATGACGCCCGCGCCGATGACGCCGACGCCGACGCGGCCGGTGCCGCCGGTCACTTGTCGTTCTCCTGCAGCCAGGCGAGCGATGCCGCGATGCCGTCGAACACGTCGCCGGCGTAGTCGTCGAACTCGACGACGCGCAGCGCGTGCGGGGCGGCCGCGAGCACGGCGGCGACGTCGACGTCGCCCTGGCCGGCGGGCTCCTGCATCTTGAAGGCCTGCGCGAGCTCCGGCGGCACGACGAGCGCGGACTCGGCGCTCGGCAGCACCTTCGCGATGGCGTCGGAGATCTTGCCGTCCTTCACGTGCAGGAACCGCACGCGGTCGCCGAGCTGCTTCAGCAGGGCGGGCGTGTCCATGCCGCCGACGGTCGACCAGAACGCGTCGAGCTCGAGCACGACGTCCGCGTTCAGGCGCTCCACGAAGAGCTCGTAGATCGGACGACCGTCGACCGTGTTCGCGAACTCCCACTGGTGGTTGTGGTACCCGAAGGCGAGGCCGCGCGCGGCGGCCTGCACCTGCAGCTCGTTGACGCGGTCGGCGATCTTGTGCGCGTCGTCGGCGGTCTGCCAGCGCTCGCTCGGGATGAACGGGTCGATGACCGTCTGGATCCCGAGGGTCGCGGCGGCGTCGAAGGTGCGGGCGGCCTGGTCGTCGTCGCCGTCGATGACGGGCGCGTGGCCGGAGGGGGCGGTGACGCCGGACGCGGCGAAGGCGGCCGCGAACTCGTCGGCGCGCTCGACGAACGCGTACGGCTCGACCTGCGTGTAGCCGATCTCGGCGACGCGGGCGACGGCGCCCTGCAGGTCGGCGGAGACGGCGTCGCGGACCGTGTAGAGCTGGACGGAGGGGGCGGACATGGTCGCTCCTTTCAGGAGGGTGACTGGTGGCCCGACGGCCTCGCACGCTCCTGCCGTCGTCTGGACGGCTGAGCCACGATGCCCGCTGGGTGTCCGGCGCGGGAGACGCGCCGTGTCGTCAAACCTACCGGTGGTCGGGGTCTGAAGCCCAGAGGGGCGTGCGGTGGATCCCGGTCGCTGTGACGCCCCGGTGCCAGGCTGGACGCACCCGCTCCACGACGAGAGAAGGAGCAGCCCATGAGGATCCGGCAGACGATCGTGGTGCTCGACGCACCGGACCTGGCCGTGGAGAGCGCCTTCTGGGCCGGGCTCCTCGACGGCGAGGTGCACGTGGGCGGGGACTGGCACTACGTGTGCTTCGACGCCGGCTGGCAGATCGGGATCCAGCCCGCGCCCGACTTCGTGCCGCCCGAGTGGCCGGGCGAGGGTCCCCGCCAGCAGCAGCAGATCCACCTCGACTTCTACGTCGACGACCTCGACGCGGGCCGCGAGCGCGTGCTCGCCCTCGGCGGCCGGCTGCTCCAGCCGGCCGCGGACCCGACGGCGCCCGACCGCTTCGACGTGTACGCGGATCCGGCCGGGCACCCGTTCTGCCTGTGCGCGTCGGGCGGGGACGCCGGAGACTAGGGCCGCCGCCGCGGGGCTCCGCGCGCAGCGTCGACGAACGCCGCGAGGAGCCCCGACGACGATGCGTCCGCCTCCGGATGCCACTGCACCCCGACCACGAATCCGTCTTCCCGCGGTCCCTCGACGGCCTCGACCAGGCCATCGGCCGTGGTCGCGGTGACCCGGAGCCCGGGGCCGGTGGTCGCGATCGACTGGTGGTGGTGGCAGCGCACCCGCGCCTCCGCCCCGAGAGCCTCGTGGACGCGCGATCCCGGTGCGAGGGAGATGCGCGTGCTGCCGAGCACGCCGGGTGCCACCAGGTGCTCGTCGCCCCCGGCGTCCCGCTCGATGTGCTGGTGCAGCGTGCCCCCGCCCGCGACGGCGAGCAGCTGGGCTCCGCGGCAGACGGCGAGGACCGGGAGCCGTCGCCGGAGGGCAGCCGCGACGAGGTGCAGCTCGGCGTCGTCCCGTCGCCGCTCCGGCTCGCCGGTCCGGGGATCCGCTGCGGCCCCGTATCGTGCGGGGTCGATGTCGGGCCCGCCCGTGAGGAGGAGCCCGTCGAGCCGACGCACGAGGTCGTCGGCGGATCCCTCCCCCGGCGCGAGCGGCACCAGGACCGGCAGGCCGCCGTGCCGCGCGACGCCGTCGGCATACCGCGCGTCGGCGACGTCGGCGACCAGGTCCCACGCTCCGAAGGCGGCCCGCTGCCGGCCGACCACCACGCCCACGAGCGGCGGGCGGCCGGCCGTCCCGGACGTCACAGGGGCGTGCGCGTCGCGTAGAGGCACTTCATGGCGTACAGGTCCTCGGCGCTCCACGTCGCGGTGTCCGCGAGGTCGCGGAGGCGGGCGGGCGTGAGCGGGACGAGTCGTCCCCGGGTGCGTCGGAAGCCCCGGAGCTCGTACACCGCCATCCCCGACGAGACGACGCCGTCGAGGACCTCCTCCAGCGTGCAGTCCACGAGGTAGTCGGGCGTGTGCAGCTCGAGGAGCAGGTGGTCCGCCCTCCGCAGCACCTCGGGCATGCCGCGCAGCGCCGGCCCCTCTCCCCCGTGCACGTCCATCTTGATGACAGCTGGCCAGAACCCGTGCTCCTCCGCCCAGGCGTCGAACGTCGTGGCGGGGACCCGGTGGCTGGCGTCCACGTCGGCAGGAGGCCGGCGCCGCTCGCGGAGCGTCTCCGCCAGGATCGCGCGAGCGGAGTGACGCGGTCCGTCAGCCTCGCTCACCAGGACGACGTGGTCCTCGGCCGATGCGCGGCCGGTGGCGTGACGGACGAGCGAGCCCCGCATCGCCCCGACGTAGTCGCGGCGCCACGGCGTGAAGCCGTCCTCCGGCTCGACCGTGCGCCCGTGGAAGTCGAGCGTGCCGATCCGGTCGCTCAGGGCCACCTGCGCGATCTCGAACGAGGATCCCGTCCGCCGCCGGTTGCGTTCCAGGACCTCGACGTGCACGGGCTCGGGTTCGAACGCGACGACCCGGGTGGCGGGGCTGTGCCGGGCCGCCCAGCAGGAGAAGAAGCCGTAGAGGGCGCCGACGTCGGCGAAGGACGCGCTCCCCGCCCGCAGCGCCTCGTCGATCAGCGCCGCGACCAGGGGCTCGTAGGGCTGGCCCGGGATGGCATCGCGCGCGATGCTCCCGGTCGGGTCCTCGAACGGGAACGTCGTCCCGCGGACGGTGTAGTGGGTGATCGTGCGGCCCGGTGTCGTGGAGGTCATCAGGCGATCGCCAGGTAGCCCTCGAAGCACAGGTACTTCTGGATCGTCACGACGCTGCTGAAGCCCGCCTCGCGCAGGTCGGACAGGTTGCGCTCGGACGGGACCGGAGCCATGACCGACCGGAGGCTGCGAGCCTTGTTGTAGATGTCGTCGGTGTCGAAGCCGTTGAGGATCTTGTGCTCCTGGTACAGCTGGCCGATGATGTCCTGCGTCCGCGCGTCGGGCGCCAGGACCTTCTCGAACAGCAGCAGCGCGCCGCCGGCCTCGAGCCCCTCGCGGATCCGACGCAGCACGGCCAGCCGCCGACCCGGGGCGGCGAACTGCAGCGTGTAGTACATGATGACCGCGCCGGCGCCCGAGTAGTCGATGGTCTCGGCGTCGCCCTGCGTGATGTGCACGTTGTCGAGGTCCGCGCAGCGGTGCCGGGCCGCGCGCACCATGTCGGCCTCGATGTCGTAGCCGATCAGCTGCAGGCCGCGGCTGGTCGGCTTGTCCGCGAGCCGGTGCAGCAGCGTGCCCGTGGAGCACCCCACGTCGATGATGCGGACGCCGGGACGCGAGAAGAACTCGACGGCATGGTCGATGAGGAGGTGCCCCTCCCCGTAGAGCGGCACCGAGCGGTTGACGTGCGCGTCGAACTGCTCGTGCGTCTTCCCGCCGAAGCTCCATCGGGTGTCGGTGGCGACGATCCCGTCCCCGACGGCGATGTCGGCGGCGTCGTGCGCGGCGGGGACGTCCGCGACGGCGACGGGGACGTCCCCGTCGTCCAAGAGCTGCTCTCCGGGGTGCGATGCGATCATGACGAGCTTCCTTCCCGTGGGGTGGTGCGATGGCGGATGACGGATGCGAGCACGAGGGCGGCCACGACGCCCACCACGGCCAGCCCCGCCATGAAGCGGGGGAGCGACCCGGCCGTCCCCAGGGCGGCGTGGACGCCGAGGACGGATCCCGCCGTCTCGCCGACGCCCATCGCGGCGGCCGTGAGCGTGAAGACCGCGGCGAGGCCGGTGGAGCTCAGACGCTCCGCGAGGTCGCGTTCCACGAACGGGAGGACGAGGCACTCGGCCAGGCTCACCAGGACGACGCAGGCGGCGATCGCCGCGACGTGCGTCGACACCGCGAGCACGCCGAAGCCGGTGGCGAAGAGCAGCGTGCCGAGCGGCCCGGACTGGCGGGCGAGCGACGGGAACCGGCGGGAGAGCCGGGCGACGGGCATCTGCGCGGCCAGGACGATGACGGCGTTGCCCGCGAACACCGCGCCGACCCACGCCACGCCGATCGTCGAGCCGACGACGAGGGGGAGCACGCTGGCGAGCTGGGCGTACATCGCGAAGGCGACGACCAGCGAGACCAGGGCGACGGCGACGTCGGGCTCGGCGGCGCGGCGCAGCGCGGACCATCGGAAGCGCTCGGTCGGGCCGATCGGGGCGACGGGCAGCCAGCATGCGACCGCGGCGCACGCGAACGCGGCGGCCGCCGCGACGAGCAGGGCCGTGCCCGTCCCGGGCCCCGCGAGCAGCAGGCCGGCGGCAGAGGGCCCGAGCGCCGCGGCGAGGTTGAGGGCCATCGAGAGCCAGGTCAGGATGCGCAGGCGGTCGTCCGTGCCCTCGGCCCGGCCCACGAGGTCCACCTTGATGGCGAGGACCACGGCCCCGTACCCCACGCCGAGGATGACGACGCCGACCCACGCGGACGCCGCCACCCGCTCACCCGCGGCGAGGAGGAGGAGCCCGACCCCGCTGAGCGCGTGGCCGACCACGACGGTCGCGCGGGATCCGCATCGCGACAGCGGCGCGACGAACAGGCGTCCGAAGCGCATGGAGAGCACGCCCGTCCCGACGAGCGCGGCGGTCGCCGTGGGTCCGAGGCCCAGCCCGTCCGCCGCGATGAGGCCGAGCACCGCCAGGACGCCGCGGGTGATGACGTTGGTCGCGAAGTAGAGGCCGAGCTCGCGTGCCGGCGGTCGATGCGTCGTCGCGGTGGTCACCCGGCCACCTCGATCCGCACGTCCGCCCGGACCTGCCGGACGAGCCGATCGAGGTGCTCAGGGTCGTCCGTGCCCACGACGACGAGCCCTGCCCGGCCGAACGAGTCGCGCGGACCCGCGACACGATCGCCCACCCGCACCGCCCAGTCCTCATGGAGGATCGTGCCGCCGACGAGTCCCGCCCCCCGGTGGATCGCCGTGACGGTCCCGGCGTGCGGTGCCACGACGCCGACGACCGCGGCAGCGCGCCCGGGGTCCGGGGCGGGGACGGGGGACGGTCCTCCGAGGACGTCGTCGAGGACCATGCCGAAGAGCTCGATGCCGGGACGTCGGTGCGCGATCAGGGCGTGGATCCAGTCGCCGCCGAGCCGCGCGTGCACCTCACCGCACACGACCGCGCCGTCGGCGGTGACCCACGCCTCCACGTGGAACAGGCTGTGCGTGAGGCCGACCGCGGTCACGGCTCGTGCCGCCGCCGACCGGACCTTGTCCTCCTCCTGCTCGGTCAGGCCGCTCGGCTGCCGGTGACCCAGCTCGACGAAGACGGGCGGCGCGGTCACGCTCTTGCCCGTCACCTCGAGGATCCGCGGCTCCCCGCCGAGCATGACGCCCTCGACGCTGACCTCCCGGCCGAGCACGTACTCCTCCACCAGGATCCGGTCGCTGAAGGCCGCCGCCGCGAGGACGGCCTCCGCGATCTCCCCCGGCGCCCGCACGAGGCGCACGCCCTGCGACCCGAAGGCGTCCCGCGGCTTCACGATCCGCGGCAGCTCCGCGTGCCGGAGGTGCTCGACGGCCTCCTCGACGGACGCGAACGCCTCCACCCGCGGCTGCGGCAGCCCGGCGGCGCGGAGGATCTCCCGGGTCGTGTCCTTCTGCCGGCAGGCGGCGACCTGGGCGGATCCGTTCCAGGGCGCGCCCGCCTCCTCCGCCAGCAGCGCGGTCGTGATCAGCGAGTGCTCGCGGAAGCCGACGACGGCATCCGGCGTCGGACGGCCGACGAGCGCGGTGCGCACGGCGGAGACGTCCGCGAAGTCCGCGGCGACGACCTCGTGCCGCGGGTTCCGGACGATCTCTGCGCCCACCAGGTTCTCGGCGCGGTCGACGACGAGCAGCCAGTGCCCCCGCGCCTCGGCCTCCATCGCGAGACGGCGCGACCAGTCGGCGACGTGCCCGCCTGCGCCGCCCGCGCCCAGGGCGAGGATGGTGCTCATCGGACGTCCACGCGGATCAGGGCGTCCGCCTCCCGGAGGATCCGTTCGAGCTCATCGCGGCTCCCGGCGGCGGCGAGGACGGAGCAGATGACGGAGCCGGTGAAGTCCTCCGGCGGCTGGCCGACGGGACGGCCGAGCGGGCCGTCCATGAACGCGCCGACCACGCCCGGCACTCCGAGGACCGCATCGAGGCCGCCCACGCCGTGCAGGTGGCCGGTGCGCGTCGTGAGGTGCTGTCGGGATCCGACGTGCAGCGTCGCCTCCCGCGCCGGCTCCACCGCACGGAGCCGGCACGCGGCGGCCAGGACCTCCGTCACGAAGTCGGATCCGCGGCTGAGGGGGATGAGGTGGGTGGTGATGTACCCCCCGGCCGTGCGCGAGTTCAGCTCGATGACGCGCACGTCGACGCCGTCGACCATGACCTCCAGGTGGATGGCCGTAGTGCCCAGGCCGAGGGCGTCGGCGACGGTCTGGGCGGCCGATCGGCACCTCTCGAGCACCTCGGGCGGGAGGGCCGACGGCTGCACCTGCTGCAGCTCGAGGTGGTACCCGGGGTCGACGAGCTTGTCGGTCACCGTCCAGAGCTCCAGGCGCCCGTCGACGACGATGCCGTCGACGCTGTGCTCCGTGCCCCGCAGGAAGCCCTCGAGGACGAGCTCGCCCGCACGCCGCCGGAAGACCGGGTCGTTCTCCGGCGTGGAGTAGCGCAGCAGCAGCGCGACGGCCGCGTCGAGCTCGACGCGGTCGCGCACGGTGAGGATGCCCTTGCTCGCGGAGGCGCCGACGGGCTTCACGACGGCGGGGAACGGCACCGCGCGGGCGGCGGCGTCCACGTCCGCCACCGAGCGGATGGCGGCGAACGGCGGGACCAGGGACGCGTCCACCGCGGCGATCGCCTGCCGCGCCGCGTGCTTGTCCCGGGCGCGGGCCGCGGCCTCCGGGGCGTTGCCCGGCAGGCCGAGCTCCTCGGCGACGTGGGCGACGCCCTCGACGTCGCGGTCGCCCCAGCAGACGACGCCGACGACCTCGTGGCGCTCGGCGACGCCGCGGGCCGCCGCACGCAAGGCCGGGAGGTCGAACGTGTCCACCATGACGAGCTCGGCGACCAGGCCGGCCGGCACGGGCGGCGTGACGTCGGCCAGGACGACGACATCGAGCCCCAGCCGTCGCGCGGCCCAGAACGGCGGCTCCGCCTCCGACCGCGTCGGCCGCGTGTTGACGAACAGGACCGTGCTCATCGGGCGGCCTCCCCCCTCCGCGCGGCGAGACCCGACGCGAGGAACGCGTCGTGGGTGCCCGCGTCCTCGAACACGTCGAGGTCGGCGAGGTAGCGCACGAGCAGACTGGTCGCCGCGACGCGGTCGGCGTGCACGACGTCGGTCGCGTACGCCCGGTCGAGCGCCTCGGCCGCCTCCGACCCGGGCACGCCGAGGCGCTGGAGCTCATCCCGCACATCGTCGATCTCCGGTCCGAAGAACGTGTCGATCATCGCGGGCACCTGTCGGCCGACCTGCCGCCGCTGATCGGCGTCGAGGCACCCCCACAGCTCCTTCAGGTACGTGGCGAAGAAGGCGTGGTGGCGGCCCTCGTCGCGGGCGTGGTCCCCGAGCGCATCAGCCACGCCGCCGTTCAACCCGGGGGTGCTGGCGACGTCGCGGAGGTTCGTCGAGATCAGCGTCTCCGAGACGATGACGAACATCAGCCGGAAGAGGGAGACGAGGTCATGACGCTCGGACGCGTCCAGGATCGCGTGCAGTCCACGGACGAGGGTCGAGCGCGGCATGCCGATCGTCCGGTCCTCGAGCCCCGTCAGCTCCTCGACCTGCAGCTTCACGTCGAACGCGACCAGCGAGTGGTGGCCCTCGTCGGTGTACATGCGCAGCGCGTCGCGACGGGCGGCAGCGGTCAGGGGGAGGCCGATGGATCCCGTGAACATGCCGAGCAGCACGGGGTTGACCACATGGGTCTCGAGGTGCGTCGTGAAGTTCAGGTACCGGTACAGATGCTGGACCGCGATGTGACGGCGGACCGCCGGGGACCATGAGTCGGCCGGGCCTCCCGCCGCGAGGACCGGGACCATCGACGGAGGGAACACGTCGTCGAGCTCGAGCAGGCGCCGCGGGGCGGACCGCACGGAGGAACGCTCATCCCACGAATCGAACAGCCGTCCCGAGCCGAACGCGTCCCCCTCGTCCAGCAGCCGTGCCGATGCGCCGCCGCCGGCCTCGCCGACCTCGTCCCCACCCTGCCCGTGGCCGTCCCGACCGCCCCCGCCGACGGCCCGTCGCGGGCACACGGCTCCGACGGCGCACCCCACGCTCAATCCCGCTATCCCGCACATGATCCGCACGCTCCCGCCCTCGTGGTGACCTCGCTCCGACCGCTGGGGCACCGGCGAGTGGAGGCGACGATACGAGCCGGATCGGCGGCTCGCGCGGGCGTCGAGATCGATTGACACATCCGATCTCGAGGAGTATGCGGCGTCGACCGCACGAGCGACGGGTCGCCCGCTGGACCATCGGGGTGGGCTCCTCGAGGATGAGGAGCACGCAGCCGACGACCGGCTCTCCGCTTCGACGTGTCCGCGGATCCGGCGGGGCACCCGTCCTGCCTGTGCCTGTCGAGCGGGGATGCTGCGGCCTGAGGCGGACCGCGACGGGCTAGGCGGGCTGCGGCCGCCGGGGCGCCCGCGCGCCCCGTGACACGAGGACGGCCGTGACGACGCCGAGCACCGGCGCCAGGAACGGGGCCGTGACGGCGATCGTCATGCCGAGGACAGCGGCGACGCCGATCGCGATGCCGACCGCCATCACCGCGCGGAGCAGGCGCCCGCGGGGCAGCACCGGGATCAGGAGGGCGGCTCCCGCCACGCCCACGAACGCGGCGGCGAGCGGCAGGAGCCGACCGGATCCGGCGTCCGCCCCCGATGCCAGGTGACCGACGACGACGGTCGCGAGCGCCGCGCCCAGGGCGACGGTCGCGGGGATGACCACGACGCCCAGCCGCGGCCGGAGCGCCGCCGCTCCCGCGACGATCGGCAGGAGCGCGACGATCGACCCCGCCGCGAGGCCCATACGCATGGCGTCCGTCGCGTCGCCGACCGCGGGCAGCCAGGCGCTCCCCGTGAGCGCGAAGGCGGCGCAGGCGAGCCCGAGGGCGGATCCGACGAGCGACGTGATCACGACGGCCCGGCGACCGGAGGCCGACAGCGGCGCACGGGCGGCGGGCGCAGACCCGGGTCCGGCTGCCGTGCGGGCGCCACCGCGCCCGCCCGAGCGCGACCGGGACCGGGACCGCGACCGCGACCGCGACCGCGCCGACGCGATCAGCGCGGCGATGGCGAGCGCCCACGCGCCGGAGGACAGGGCGACGAGGCCCACGAGCAGCGCCCCGGGCAGGGCGACGGCCACCGCGACGATCCAGCGGGCGACGGCCGAGCGGATCCGGAGCAACCCCGCGAGCACGACCGCCAGTGACGCCGCCCCGAGCAGCCAGGAGGCGAGCGTCAGCTCGGCGAACGCGGAGGCGAACGGGCTGAGCCGCACGCCCGCGTCGGCTTCGTCGAACCCGACCGACCACGATGCGGCGGCGAGACCGCCGAGGATCCAGGAGGGCACGGCGAGCGCCGCCGCCGCGAGCGCCGACTCGGCCCGGAGCCCCCCGGACCGGCCCATGAGCCCGAGCAGCGCGACCGTCGCGAGGAGGGCGCCGGCCCACGGCATAGCCAGGAGCACGGGCGATCCGAGGAGCACGGACGAGAACGCGGCCGCCGGCAGCGCCACGGCGAACAGGAGCGCGACCGTCGCGAGCACGAGGATCGCCCGCGGGGTCATCCGCTCGAGCAGCCCGTGGGCGCGGAGGGACCACGCCTCGCCGTGGGAGGGCATGCGGCGTCCCTCGGCGTCGGCGTGCTCCTCGAGGGTGTCGAGCATCACGTCCCCGTCGGCCCGGCGCCAGGCCGCGGGGTACCAGCGGAGGAGCCGTGCGTAGGCGGCGCGGCGGTCGGAGGCGGCGGGGCGGTCCGCGGCGCGGCGGTCATCGGCGCGGCCGTCGTCGTCGCGCGGGCCGCGGCTCACGTGCGGATCCCGGCCTGCGCGCGGGTCGCGGCCTGCGTGCGGATCGCGGCCTACGCGCGGATCGCGGCTCACGCGGGCGCCGCCGTCGCGGTGGCGCGCGGGGTCGCGACCCGGCGCGGCCGGGCGGGCGCGGAGGCGGCGGCGATGCTCGCGCGGGCGGCCGCGGCCCGGGCCTGGAGGCGGTCGGCCTCCTCCTGCAGCTCGCCCCGGCCGGCGTCGGTGATCTCGTAGTAGCGCCGGGCGCGGCCGTCGACGACCTCCTCGCCCGCCGCGCGGATCCGCCCCTCCCGCACGAGCCGGTCGAGCGACGCGTAGAGCGTGGTCACCCGCAGCGTCACCTCCCCGTCGCTGAGGCGCGCGACGTCGGCGAGCACGGCGTACCCGTGGCGGCGTCCGGCGGCGAGCGCGGTGAGGATCCAGAAGGCGGTGGCGGTCATGGGCGGGACTATACCCACTACGGAAACATGCGTACCGGATCGACAGCCGAGGCACGCGGGGATGCGCGGCGCGCGTGCCCTAGCGTGGGGGCGGCGGACGGACCCGCCGCAGGAGGCACCGGATGACGCAGCACGGCCGCCCCGGCACCACCGTCCGCGTCACCCGCATCGTGCACCGCGGCCTCACCGTGCGGATCAGCACGCTCGGCACGCCGGACGACCGCGCCTTCGTGCTCGTCCCCGGCATCGGCGTGAGCTCCGACTACTTCGAGCGCCTCGCCCCGCACCTCGACGAGCGCGGCACCGTGCACGCGCTCGACCTGCCGGGCTTCGCGGGCGTCGCTCACCCGTGCCGCGCGCTCGCGATCCGCGACTACGCCGACCTCGTGGGCGCCGCGATCGACGCGCTCGGTCTCGACGACCCCGTGCTCGTCGGCCACTCGATGGGCACGCAGGTGGTGGCGGACCTCGCGGCCCGGCGGCCCGGGATCAGCACGGTCGTGCTCATCAGCCCGGTGGTGGACCCGGCCGCGCGCTCGGTGCCGCGCGCCGCCCTCCGCTTCCTGCGCTCCTCGGTGCGCGAGCCGAGCCGGATCAAGGTGCTCGCCGTCCGCGCGTACCTCGTCTGCGGCGTGCGCTGGTTCCTCCGCGTGCTGCCGCGGATGATGTCGTTCCCGATCGAGGCCCGGCTGCCCGAGATCCGCGCGAGCACGCTCGTGATCCGCGGCGAGCACGACGCCGTCGCCCCGCGCGCCTGGGTCGAGGAGATGGGCCGGCTGCTCCCGCGGGCGCGGCTGTGGGAGATCCCGGGCGCCGCCCACTCGGTGATGCACGCGCACGCCGACGAGGTGGCCCGCCTCTGCCTCGCCCACCTCGAGCGGCGGCCGGGCGACGGCTCCTCCACCGAGGACGCGTCGGCCGAGCTCCGCCGCTACCCGGAGGGCGAGGAGCAGCCGGACGAGGAGCACGCGGACTTCGCGCCGACGCTCCGCGACTCGATCCGCGGGATCCGCGCGCAGGTGGCCGAGGGCCTCGCGATCCGCCGCGACGACGACGCCGCGATCGGCCGCGCCAAGACCGCGCACGCGGAGGCGATGGCGGATGCGGCGGAGCGGGCCCGGCGGCGGGCGCGGCGCGCTGCGGGCGCCGGCGGTCGGGCCGGGTCGCGCCGCTAGAGCGATCCGGCGTCCGAGTCACGCGCGCCGCCGGCGAACCCGAACGCGTGCAGCCCCAGCCCGTCCGCGAGCCCCTGCGCGAGGCGCGCGCCGCGCACGCTCGTGCCCTGGTCGTCGAGCGGCGGGCTGAACACGGCGGCGCCGA
This sequence comes from Clavibacter sp. CT19, assembly GCF_027858075.1. NCBI lineage: Bacteria > Bacillati > Actinomycetota > Actinomycetes > Micrococcales > Microbacteriaceae > Clavibacter > Clavibacter sp. CT19. The sequence continues at coordinate 146,290 of NZ_JAQHYR010000006.1, forward strand.
GGCGGTCGGGCGCGGAGAGGACGATGGCGCCGGAGACGCTCGACTTCGCGGGCACGCCGACCCGCCGCATCCACCGGCCGGAGCCGTCGTAGACGCCGCAGGTCGCCATCACGGAGACGACGTCGCGCGCGACCTGACGGGAGACCACGCGTGACCCCGTCGACGGGTCACGACCTCCGCAGGCGAGCGTCGCGCCCATCGCGGCGAGCGACTCCGCGGTCACGAGCACGGCGCACGCCCGGACGTAGGCGGCCACCGCGTCGTCGGCCGAGACGTGCAGCGTGCCCTCCGAGCGCATGAGGTGGGCGAGCGCGTGGTTGCGGTCGCCGAGGAGCCGCTCGCTCTCCGCGACCTCCTCGTCGACCTCGAGGTCGCGTCCGGCGAAGGCGCTGAGTCCCTGGAGGATCCGCTGCGTGCGCTCCTCGAGGGTGGATCCGCGCACGAGGCTCGCCGTGAGGATCGCCCCCGCGTTCACCATCGGGTTCGGCGGCCGGCCGGTGCCGCTCTCCAGCTTGATCGCGTCGAACGACTCGCCCGTCGGCTCGATGCCCACGGCGTCGAGCGCGTCGCCTGAGGTGTCGGCGAGCGCCAGCGCGAAGAGGAAGGGCTTCACCGCCGACTGGATGGAGAAGGGGTGCGCGCTGTCGCCGGCCGCGTGCGTGCGGCCGTCGGGTGTGACGAGCGCGATGCCCGCGAGCGACGGATCCGCGTCGGCCAGCTGCGGGATGCTGTCGTCGACCACGCCGCCGTCGTCCTCCGCGACGCCCGCGAGCAGCCGGTCGACGTCGAGCGCGTGGGCGGCGTCGTGCCGGGCATCGCGCGGGGCGTCGTGCCGGGCATCGTGGGCGGCGGATCCGGGAGGCGTCATCCTCCGAGCCTGCCAGCGGCCGCCTCGCGCGACCGGGCGGGCCAGCGCCGCGCGTCCGGCCGGGGCCGCGGTGCCGCTCGGGAACGGCACCGCGGGAAGGGTGTGGCCCGGCCTCCGTGCACGGAGGGCCGGGCGGTCGAGCTCGTCTCCCCCCGGAGACGTCGACCCCCGCGAGATGTCCCACCCGAAGGGCCCATCCCGCTGATGACAACGTAGGCCAACGCCGAGATCCATGCATCTGCATCGACGCTATGCGGCTACTCCGACCGGTCAGCCGACGTCGCCCCGATGCGCGCCCGAGACCCGCCCCTCACACCGGCTGCAGCAGCGCCCCCTCCGCCACGAGCTTCCGCGACAGCACGCGGTACCCCTCCTTCTCGAAGAAGACGGTGATCCGGTCGTCCTCGGCGCTCATGACCGTGCCCGGCCCCCACTCCGCGTGGGTCACGGCGGACTGCGGCGAGAACGGGTCGTCCGCGGGAGCGTCCACGCCGTCGGCGACCGCCGCCCCCATCGCCTCCTCGTGCGCGTCGTCCTTCGCGAGCCGGTCGCACGCGTCGCAGTTGCCGCAGCGCTCCGGCGACTCCTCGCCGAAGTAGCCGAGGAGGAACTGGCGGCGGCAGTGCGGCGCCTCGGCGTAGCCGCGCATCATCTCGAGCCGCGAGACCTCGATCCGCTCGCGCTCCGCGGCCACCTCCTTCGCCCGCGACGCGGCCTCGCGCGGATCCAGCTCCTCGCGCACGAACGCGCCGTCGTGGGCGGATCCGAGCACGCCCGCGTCCACGAGCAGGTTGAGCACGCCGCCGACCGTGCGCGGCGACATGCCGGCGCGCTCGGCGACCGCCGCGGGCCGCACGGGCCCGTCGACGCCCGCCACCGCGACCGCCGCGTACACGTCGCGGAGGCTCGCGGGCTTCGGCGTGCGCGCCGCGAAGAACCGGCGGAGCCCGAGGTCCTCGGCCCGGTAGTGCAGGATCCCGACGGCCGGCTCCCCATCGCGCCCCGCCCGCCCGACCTCCTGGTAGTACGCGTCGACCGACTCGGGCGGCGCCGCGTGGATCACGTATCGCACGGTCGGCTTGTCGATCCCCATGCCGAACGCGCTCGTGGCGACCACCACGTCCACGTCGTCCTCGTGGAACGCCTGCTGCACGCGCTCGCGCTCGGCCGCCGGGAGGCCCGCGTGGTACGCCGCGGCGCGCAGCCCCGCCGCCTGGATCTCCTCGGCGTACTGCTCCGCGTCCTTCCGCGTCGCCACGTAGACGAGGCCCGGCTGCGTCTGCTCCACGACGTGGGCCGCGATCGCGCGCCGCTTCTCCGCCTCCTCGGTGTGCCGGCGCACCTCGAGCCGGATGTTCGGCCGATCGAAGCCCGAGGACAGCACGAACGGGTCGCGGAGCCCCAGGCGCTCCTCGATCTCGACGCGGATCGGCGTGGAGCCCGTCGCCGTCATCGCCACGGTGGGCGGATGCCCGAGCGCATCGATCACGCCGCCGAGCCCCAGGTAGTCGGGCCGGAAGTCGTGGCCCCACGACGCGACGCAGTGCGCCTCGTCGATCACCACGAGCGACACCCCGCGGGCCACGAGCCGCGCGACGACCTCGTCGCGCGCCAGCTGCTCGGGCGTGAGGAACACGATCCGCGCGCCGGGCTCCTCCACCGTGGCCCACGCCTCGTCGCGCGCCTTCCCGCGGATCGTGCTGTTGATCACACGCGCGGGCGGCGCGGCCGGCGCGTCCTCGAGGTTCTGCACCTGGTCGGCCTGCAGCGCGATGAGCGGCGAGACGACGACGGTCAGGCCCTCCATCAGCACGGTGGCGACCTGGTAGATGGCGGACTTGCCGTAGCCCGTGGGCATCACGACGAGCGCGTCGCGGCCGCGCACGAGCGGGCCGATGGTGCGCACCTGGCCGTCGTGCAGCTCGTCCCAGCCGAACGACTCGCGGGCGACGCGCAGCGCGTCCTCGGGCTCCGGGCCGGGCGCGGGCTCCGGGACGATGGCCGGATCCTCGGGGGCGGGCGGCACGTCGGCGGGCCGGTCCTCGGCGGCATCGGTCCGGTGGTCGGTGCGGTCGTCGGTCGTGCGGGTGCTGCCCTCTGCGGCGCGGTTCTGCTTCACCTCCCCACTGAACGCCGGAGGTCGAGCAGTGCCCAGGTGCGCGGATCCGCTCTCGGCTGGCCGTCACCATCGCCCGGCTGCCGGGCGCGCCGCCGCGGCCGGGAGGCCCTCGGAGCCGGTCGCGGAGCTCAGCCCGCGTCGACCCGCGGGAACGGATCCGCGTACCGCGCCCACGCGTCGGGCCCGGCCGCGAGCTCCGCCGGCGTCAGCACGGCCCGCCCGATCGCGCGCCGCAGCACGGCCGGCCGCAGCCCGATCCCGAAGAACGCGATCTCCGTCCCGACGGGCGCCCCCTCGGTCCACGGGTCGATCCCGGTCGGCTGCAGCGTGAGCATCGACCCGACGCTCGACCAGCCGCCCACCTCGCCGGGCCGCGACGCGAGCGACACGAAGCCCTTGGAGCGCAGCACGAGCCCGGCGCGGTCGGGCCGCAGCTCCTCCTCCACCGCGTCGGCGAGGCGCTGCGGGTGCAGGGGCCGCGGGTCCCCCACGACGACGGATCCCACGGGTCCCGTCAGCCGCTCGAGGTCCGCGGGACGCTCGGCGACGCCCGCGGCGGTCAGCTCGCGCATCCACCCGGCCGAGGCGGCGAGGCCGGCGACGTCGCCCCAGCGCGGCAACCGGTCGAGGGCCAGCGGGCGGCGCGCGTCGAGCACGGTCGCCCGCGGCGCGAGCCGCCGCACGAGCGCGACGACGAGGCCGCGCGCCTCCTGCGGCACGCGCGCCATGCCCGTGAGCACCACGACGGTCGCGTACTCCACGAGATCGACGAGGGTCTCCGCCTCCGCGAACGCGTCCTCGACGCGGCCGAACCCGATGGCGTGCAGGCGGTCGGCGGGCACGACCGAGACCACGTGGCGCAGCCCGAAGCCGGATCCGATCCCGCCGAGCGCGCGCTGCAGCCGCCGCTCCTGGCGGAGGAGGAGGTCGAGGCCCATGCCGGTCGCGCGGGCGTCGGAGGTGGCGGGGATCCCGACGACGGCCTCGGTGCCCGGCCCCCGCTCGGCGAGGTCGTCGAGGAAGCGCGCGATGGGCTCGACCGGATCCGCCTCCTCGGGCGGCAGGACGAGGAGCGAGGCCGCGGAGCCGGCGACGGCGTCGCGCAGGACGGAGCGGAGCGCGGATCCCTCGCCGACGACGAGCACGACGCCGGACGGCGGCTGGGGCTGCGGGTGCACGGGGGTGGATCGGTCGCGAGCGGGCATGCCGCTAGTCTATTGAGAACTGTTCTCACGAAAGGACCACCATGAAGGTGCGCAACTCGATCAAGGCCCTGAAGAAGCTGCCCGGCGCGCAGGTCGTGCGCCGACGCGGCCGCGTCTTCGTCATCAACAAGAAGAACCCGCGGAACAAGGCCCGCCAGGGCTGATCCGCCGCCGGGCGGGCGCCCCTCATCTGGGGCGTCGCCGCCGGGCCCCGCGTCGATACGGTGGGACCAGTCGAGCAACGGGGGTCCGCGCATGATCGTCGTCGTCATCATCGCGTGCGAGATCGGCTTCTGGGTCGTGCTGGCTGCCGGGCTCGCCGTCCGCTACGCCCTCCGTCGCCCGCGCCTCGGCGCCGTGCTCCTCGCGTGCGTGCCCGTCGTGGACCTCGTGCTGCTCGTCGCCGCCGCCATCGACCTCCGCGGCGGAGCCACCGCCGACTGGACCCACGGCCTCGCCGCCGCGTACCTCGGCGGATCCGTCGCGTTCGGCCACGCGATGGTGCGCTGGCTCGACGCGCGCTTCGCCCACCGCTTCGCCGGCGGACCGACGCCTGCACGCCCCGCCCGGTCCGGCCGCGCCAAGGTGCGCTACGAGTGGCGGATGTGGATCCTCACGGTGGTCGCCTACGCGATCGCCTGCGCCCTGCTGCTCGCCGCCATCGCGTTCGTCGGCGACGCCGCGCGCACCCGGGCGCTCGAGGACTGGATCGCGCGCCTCACGGTGCTCCTCGGCATCTGCACCATCTGGCCCGTCGGCTGGACCATCTGGCCCGGCCCGGAGCCGGCGACCGACGTCGAGCCGGCCGCGGTCCCCGCCTCGGCGGCCGGCCGCTGAGCTGCGCCGACCTGCCCGGCGCCGACCCGCCTCAGAGCGGGAAGCGCAGCTGCAGCAGGTGGGATCCGTCGGCGCGCGTCTCGGCCGTCAGGGTGCCGCCGAGCAGCTGGGCCCGCTCACGGAGCCCGGTGAGACCGTGGCGTCCGCTCGGCAGGTCGAGCAGCGGGAGCGTCGGCGCGCCGGCATCCACCTCGAGCACCACGTGGCCCGCGTCGAGCCGGCCGGTGATCCGCACGGCCGCGCCGGTCGCGTGCTTCCGCGCGTTCGTCAGGCCCTCCTGCACCGTGCGGTAGACGGCGCGCTGGGCGGCCGCGGGCAGGTCGCCGGGGAGGTCGATGGCGGTCTCCACGCGGATCCCGCTGGCCGCCACGAGGGCCGCCACGTCCTCCAGCGTCGGCTGCGGCGCGAGCTCCCGCCGCTCCCCGCCCGCCGCGCGGAGCAGCTCCACCATGCCGCGCAGCTCCTCGAGCGTGACCGTGCTGAGTCCGCGGATCGTGCGCGCAGCCTCCCGGGAGCGCTCGTCGGCCGCGCCCACCTGCATCGCCCCGGCCTGCACGGCGATGAGGCTGACCTGGTGCGAGACCACGTCGTGCATCTCGCGCGCGAGCACCGCCCGCTCCCGCGCGAGCGCGACCTGCGCCGCCTGCCGCTGGCCGAGCGTCTGCGCCTCGCGCAGCTCCAGGAGCTGCGCGGCCGCCGTGCGCCGCTCGCGCAGGAAGGCGCCGAGGAGCGGCGGACCGACGGTGTAGATGGTCGCGTCGACCAGCGGCTCGAGCAGGAACTGGAGGTCCTCCGGCGGCCAGAGCGGCGCCATGTAGGCGACCACGGAGGCGCCCGTCGCCACCGCGACCTGCCACCGCGGCGCGCGCGAGAGGCCGAGGTCGAAGAGGGCGATCATGAGCGGGACGTACGCGACGCTGACGTAGAAGGCGGGCAGCGCGGCCAGCACGCTCAGCCACGGCCAGCGGCGGCGGAACACGAGGCCGAGGCAGGCGACGATCCCCGCGGCGACGTCCCCGGACGCCTGCGCGGCGGACAGGAACCCGTAGGAGAGGGCCACGGCGACCCCGGCCACGAGCAGGTCGACGAGCACGGCGCGCACGCGGTCGGCGGCGGTCGGGCGCCTCCTGGGATCGGCGGCGGCGGCATCCGCGTCGGTGGCGGCGTCGGTGGTCGTGCCCGCGGCGAGCGCCCGCCTCGTCAGCCGCATGGCCGGATCACCGCCGCGGCACGAGCCCCGCGCGGTCGGCGACGACGGCCGCCTCCACGCGCGAGCCGACGCCGAGCGCCTGCACGATGGAGCTCACCGTCTCCTTGACCGTCCCGAGCGTCAATCCGCACTCGGCCACGATCTCGGCGTTGGAGAGCCCGCGGGCGAGCGCCTTCAGCACGGTGGTCTCGCGGTCGCCGAGCCGCGCGACGCGGGCGCGCTCGGCGTCGTCCTCGAGCGAGCGGAAGAGCCGACCGGGCCGGAGCCCGGGCGCGAGCACGATGCCGCCGGACGCGAGCGTGAGCACGTGCCGGGCGAGCTGCTCCGGGTCCGTGTCCTTGAGCAGGAAGCCCGACGCGCCGCGGTGCAGCGCCTCCAGCACCTGGTCGTCGGTGTCGAACGTGGTGAGCATCGCGACGACGGGCGGGCGGGGCTCCGCCATCAGCTCGGCGAGGATCGTGAGGCCGTCGGGCGCGGGCATCCGGATGTCGAGGAGCACCACGTCGGGCGCGTGCTCGCGGACGGCGGCCACCGCGGTGTCGCTCGAGACGGCGGCCCGCACGGCGATCCGCGGCGAGGCGCCGAGCACCATCGCGATGCCCGAGCGCACGAGCGACTCGTCGTCGACCACGACCACGGTGACGACGGCGCCGGGCGGCGTGGAGGGGACGGCCGCGTCGTCGCGCGCCTCGGATGCGTGGCTCACGCGTCCCGCCTCCCCATGGCGGATCCGACGCCGACGCCGGTCGCGCCGCCGCGGTCCCCCGCGAGGCCGAGGCTAGCGCCCCGGGCCGCGCGCCGGGCCGCCCGGGTCGCGCGCCGGGCGGCCCGCCGGGCGGTGCCCGCCGCGCGCAGCGCGCCCACGAGCTGCCGGATCCGCAGCGTCGGCACGTAGGCGGAGGTGAGCGCGCGCCCGATCGGCGCGAGGTCGGCCGCCGTCGGGCAGGCGAGCCAGAGCGTCTCGTAGCGTGGGTCGAACTTGGCCTTGAAGCGCAGCAGCGACGTGAATCCGTAGGACGGCTCGAGCACCCGGCCGGTCGCAGCCAGCAGACGTGCGACCACCCGGTCGACGGGCCCGCCGGTGAGGCCCCGGCCGACGCCCGCGAGCGGCGTGCCCGACAGGCTCAGCGTCTCGAGTCCCTCCTCCTGGAAGGCGCGCGCCGCGGTCGCGATGAGGAACTCCATCACGCCCGGCATCGGATCCGCGCCGCGCCGCATGACGTCGAGCGTGCGTCCCACGAGCCGGCCGTCGCGGAAGACGGGCAGCCAGCTCGTGACGCCGTGCACGCGGCCGGTGGCGTCGACGGCGAGCAGCATCCGCACCTCGGGGTCGTCGAGCTCGGGCAGGCCGCCGAGCGTGAAGCCCATCTCGGGCAGCGCCTTCGCGTCGACCCAGTCGCCGCTGAGCGCGTCGACCGCCCGGCGGAGGGGCTCGGGCAGCCCGCGGTAGGTGCCCCACAGCGCGTCGACGCCGTCGCGCGCCGCGCGGTTCGTCGCCGTGCGGAGGTCCTGGCGGCGCTTGCCCGAGGTGGAGAAGCCCGCGAGGTCGATCACGGCCTCCTCGGCCACCGGCGTGACGCTCCAGCCGAGCTCCGCGAAGACCGGCAGGTGGGACGAGTGGATGCTGTAGAACGCGGGCACGAGACCGCGCGCCGAGCAGTGCCGGGCGAAGGCGCGGATCGTGGCGGGCGCGTCGGCCGCGGTCGCGATCGGATCCGACACCGTGAGGGCGACGCCGTGCGCGGCGCGGTACGCGACGGCCCCGTGCGCGGCCTCGCCTTCCGAGGAGGAGGAGGCGGCGTCGTCGTCGTCGGCGAACCAGTGGCTGCTGCCGGCCCAGGTGCCCATGAAGCCGAGGGATCCGGCATCCGCTCGCGCCAGCTGCGCGAGCACGCGTTCGCGCCCGGCGGAGCGCTCCTCGGCGGCGGCGCGCATCGTGAACGATCGGCGGCGGACGACGAGCACGACGAGCGCGGTCGCCGGCACGAGCCAGGTGCTGAGCATCAGCACGGGGAGCTCGAGGTCGGTCCACGACGCGACGGTGAAGGTGAACCAGTCCTCGGCGAGCGGGATGACCGTGTAGTACCAGCCGAGGAGGCCGGTCACGAGGAGGAGGGCCGTGATCCCCATCACGAGCCCGAGGCGCCGGCCGCGGAGCAGCAGGGCGACCGCGAGGATGAGCGCGCACAGCACGGCCACGGTGCTGCCGGGGTCGAGCAGCGAGCCCATGGTGCTGAGCACCCCGATCGCGTCGCCGGACACCGCGGCGATCCACCAGCTGAGGGTGACCGTGCCGAGCATGGTCGCGGCGACGACCCGCGCATGGGAGGTGGCGGCGTCGTGCCAGGCGGGGCGGCGGGAGAGCGGCACGAGGATGCGGCCGAGGCCCAGTCCGATGAGGAGGGCGACGCCGCGCGTGAGGTCGACCCCGTGGCCGCCGGCCAGCAGGCCCGCGAGCACCGCAGCGAGGACCGCGGCGCGGAGGCCGTCGCGGTGGGCCGGCGCGAGGCCGCGGCTGGCGGCGGCGGCGACCGCCACGATCACGACGGACGGCGCCCAGAGCCGGTCGGCCGCGTCGAGCTGGGAGTAGAGGTCGCCGAGCGCGAGGCCCACGGCGAGGAGGAGGGAGGCGACGGCGACCGGCGCGAGCGAGCCGATCGCGGCGACGACCGCGGTGCGCACGATGCCGATGCGGCTCTCCGACCAGGCCAGCACGGCCACGACGACGGCGAGCGCGATGGCCGTCGCGGCGGGGTGCGCGAGCTCGCCCAGCCCGGCCATGACGCCCATCCACGCGCTGCCCGCGGGGACGGCGATCGCGGCGAGCGGGTGGCGGGCGAGGGTCCGGAGGACGACCCGCGCGGCGCCGGCCGGGGGCGCGACGGCGGGCACCGCGGGCGGCAGGTCCGCGCTGTCGGCGAGGATCGGGCGGGCGGCGGGGGCGAGCGTCGAGTGCGTCACGTCCCCAGTGTGCGGAGCCTCGGCCCTCCACCGCGTCGGCCGCGGGATCCGATCCCTCCGCCCATCGGCTGACCCGGGCCGCCGATCGGCTGACGTCGGCGGGGAGTCCGCCGCACGACCCGCGGCACCCCCGCGGTACGGGCCGAGGGACTCCCGGGACGCGAGAAGGCCCCCGGTTCCCCGGGGGCCTTCTGCTGTGCTGGTGCGCGAGGGGGGACTTGAACCCCCACGTCCTCACGGACACACGGACCTGAACCGTGCGCGTCTACCAATTCCGCCACTCGCGCCAACCGGACGACATTATCACGTCGGGGAGCCGATCCCGCGCCGCGACCGCCCCGCCACCGCGCCCGGGCGGCCCGCCTCCCGCCCTCCCCAGGGGCCATCCGCACCCACCCGGCGGCCCGTGTCCAGGGCGTCGCCCCTCGAGTTGGCTAACATCGCACTATTCATCCGCGGAAGGACCGCGCGAGGACGGATCACACGTGGGAATCCTGGACAACTTCGAGAAGGGCCTCGAGCGCGCCGTCAACGGCGCCTTCGTGAAGACCTTCAAGTCCGGCCTGCAGCCCGTGGAGATCGTCGCGCAGCTGCGACGCGAGCTCGACACGCACGCCGCCATCGTCGACCGCGACCTCATCCTCGTCCCCAACTCCTTCACCCTCCGCGTCTCCCGCGCCGACCACGAGCGCATCGAGTCCATCGGCTCCACGCTCGTCGACGAGCTGCGCCAGGCGGTCGAGCGGCACGCGTCCACGCAGGGCTACCAGTTCGCGGGAGTCGTGCAGGTCTCCTTCCGCCGCGACGACCAGCTGTCGGAGGGCGTCCTCGGCATCGACAGCCGCACGGTCGAGGGCAGCGTCACGTGGATGCCCGTCGTCGACGTCGCCGGCACCCGCCACCCGCTCGCGGTCGGCCGCACGGTCATCGGCCGCGGCAGCGACGCCGACATCACGGTCGACGACCCGGGCACCTCCCGCCGCCACGTCGAGATCGCGTGGGACGGATCCCGCGCCCAGGTCCGGGACCTCGGCTCCACCAACGGCTCCGAGCTCAACGGCGCGCCGGTCACCAAGGCGCCGCTGCCGCCCGAGTCCGTCATCCGCATCGGCCGCACCGCCATCACCTTCCGCGTCGTCCCGCACGCCACCGAGGAGCGAGGCGGCCGCGAGCCGCAGCGCCAGCGCAGCGACGACGGGTTCTGGGGAGCGTCATGACCGAGCTGACCCTCCTCGTCCTCCGCCTCGCGTTCCTCGCGGTGCTCTGGCTCTTCGTCTTCGGCATCGTCTACGCGCTCCGCTCCGACCTGTTCGGCCAACGGGTCCGCAAGCTGCGCGAGGAGACGGGCGCCGGCGGCGCATCCCCGTTCCCCTCCTCCCCGTACGCCGCATCCGCCTCCGCGCCGCGCGCCGCGGCCGTGCAGCCGCCGCCCATCTCGTCGATGCCGTCCGGCGCCAACTCCGGCGCCGTCCCGTCGCGCGCCAAGGCCACGACGTCCACGGCCCGCCACCTCGTCATCACGTCGGGCGCCAAGGCCGGCACCGAGATCCCGCTCGGCACCGAGCCGCTCACCATCGGCCGCTCGAGCGAGTCGGGGCTCGTCATCCGCGACGACTACACGTCCACGCACCACGCGCGCCTGCTGCTCTGGAACGACGAGTGGATGATCCAGGACCTCGACTCCACCAACGGCACCTTCCTCGACGGCAAGCGCGTGAGCGTGCCGACGCAGGTGCCGCTCGACACGCCGATCCGCATCGGCGCGACCAGCTTCGAGCTCAGGCGGTAGCGGCATGGCGACAGTGACGCAGGCCGCTGCCGTCTCCCACGTGGGCAAGGTCCGGTCGAACAACCAGGACTCCGGCTACGCGGGGCGGCACCTCTTCGTCGTCGCCGACGGCATGGGCGGGCACGCGGGCGGCGACGTCGCGTCCGCGGTGGCCACCAAGCGCATCATCGAGACCGACAAGCCCTATGCCTCCGCGCACGACGCCGAGTTCGCGCTCCAGGCCGGCCTCGTCGCGGCCAACCAGCTGCTCGCCGAGACCGTGTTCGAGCACTCCGAGCTCACGGGGATGGGCACGACCGTCAGCGCGCTGGCCCGCGTCGACCGGCATGTCGCCATCGCCCACATCGGCGACTCGCGCATCTACCTGTTCCGCCGCGGCGAGCTCAGCCAGATCTCCGCCGACCACACGTTCGTGCAGCGCCTCGTCGACAGCGGCCGCATCACGCCGGAGGAGGCGCTCGTCCACCCCCGCCGCTCCGTGCTGATGCGCGTGCTCGGCGACGTCGACGCGGCCCCCGAGGTCGACACCCAGGTGCTCGACACCCACACGGGCGACCGCTGGCTCCTCTGCTCGGACGGGCTCAGCAGCTACGTGTCCGAGGAGCGCATCACCGAGATCCTCGCGACCGCGGGCACCCCGGAGACCATCGCCGACGCGCTCGTGAAGGAGTCGCTCGACCACGGCGCTCCGGACAACGTCACCGTGGTGGTCGTGGACGTGCTCGACGAGGACGACGAGGCCGCCGCCGCCCGCCCCGACCCGGAGCCCGTGCTCGTCGGATCCGCGTCGCAGCCGCTCGCCTTCGGCGACGAGCCCTCCAAGCGCGCCGTCCGGATCCCGTCGCTCCTGCTCCACCCGCTGCGCGCGAGCACGGCGGCGCGCGACGCCCAGTTCGAGCCGGAGTCGGACGAGTACCTCGAGGCGCTCATCGCCGAGGACCGGCGGCGCGCGCTCCGCCGCCGCATCACCTGGCTGGTCGGCGTCGCCCTCATCCTCGCCGGCCTCGTGCTCGCGTGCGTGCTCGGCTACCGCTGGACCCAGTCGCGCTACTACGTGGGCGAGTCCGAGGGCTCGGTGGCGGTCTACAACGGCGTGCAGCAGACCATCGGCCCGATCCAGCTGTCCCACGTCTACGCCCGCACCGAGGTGCAGGTCGCCGACCTCCAGCCCTTCTACCGCCAGCAGGTCGAGCAGACCATCAACGCGGACTCGCTCTCGGGCGCCGAGGAGATCGTCGACCGGCTCCAGGAGGCCGCGGGTGGCTAGCGCCGGCGCGGCGGTCGCCTCCGCGCGCGGGCGCGAGAAGGCGCCCAGGGTCCCGCGGATCCGCGTGCCCCGCCGCCTCCGGAACCTCGAGCTCGCGCTGGTCGTGCTGGCGTCCGTCATCAACGGCGGCGCCCTCTACCTCGTGCAGCTCGGCGCGCTCGGCGCATTCGACCGGAGCTTCTTCCTCCCGGCCACCGGCCTCGCCGTCCTCGTGCTCGGCATGCACGTGGCGCTGCGCTGGCTGGCGCCCGACGCGGATCCGTTCATCCTCCCCATCGCCACCGTGCTCAACGGCCTGGGGATCGCGGCCATCTACCGCCTCGACCTCGCCGGCGGGTACTCCGGCTGGGACAGCGTGGCCGTGCGTCAGATCGTGTGGTCGGGCCTCGCCATCGTGTGCGCGCTCGCGGTCATCGTGCTGCTGAAGAACCACCGCGTGCTGCAGCGCTACCGCTACATCGCCATGTTCGTGGGCCTCATCCTGCTGCTGCTGCCGATGCTCCCGGTCCTGGGTCAGAACATCAACGGCGCGCGCGTCTGGATCCACATCGGCGGCTTCTCGTTCCAACCGGGCGAGATCGCGAAGATCTGCCTCGCGGTCTTCTTCGCCGGCTACCTCGTCACGGCGCGGGACAGCCTCTCGATGGTGGGCGTCAAGGTCCTCGGGCTGCGCTTCCCGCGCGTCCGCGACCTCGGACCGATCCTCCTGGTGTGGGCCGTCTCGATGAGCGTCCTCGTTTTCCAGCGCGATCTCGGCACGTCGTTGCTGTACTTCGGCCTCTTCATCGTCATGACCTACGTCAGCACCGGCCGCATCGGCTGGGTCGTCCTCGGCGCCGTCCTGTTCCTCGGCGGCGCGTTCGGCGCGAGCACCCTCGGCTACGTCGGCGGGCGCGTCGACGCGTGGCTGAAGCCGTTCGACCCCGCGGTCTACGACGCGAACGGCGGCAGCTTCCAGCTCGTCACGGGCCTGTTCGGCATGGCCGACGGCGGACTGTTCGGGCGCGGGCTCGGCAGCGGCATGCCCAACCTCACGCCGCTCGCCAACAGCGACTTCATCCTCGCCAGCCTCGGCGAGGAGCTCGGCCTCACGGGCGTCTTCGCGATCCTCGCCCTCTACCTCCTGCTCGTGTCCCGCGGCTTCCGCATCGGCTTCGCAGGCCAGGACGACTTCGGCAAGCTGCTCGGCATCGGGCTGTCGTTCGTCATCGCCCTGCAGGTGTTCATCGTCATCGGCGGCGTCACGCGCGTCATCCCGCTCACCGGCCTCACCACGCCGTTCATGGCGGCGGGCGGGTCCTCGCTGCTCGCCAACTGGATCATCGCGGCCCTGCTGCTGCGCCTGTCCGACACCGTCCGCAACCAGCCCCGATTGGTGGTCGAGTCGTGAACCGCGAGCTGAAGCGCGTCTCCGTGTTCGTCCTGGCCATGTTCGTGGCCCTCTTCGTCGCGGCGTCGATCATCCAGGTGGTCGCGGCGCCGACCCTGCAGGCGGATCCGCGGAACTCCCGCACCATCATCGCCAGCTACTCGGCCGAGCGCGGGGCGATCCTGGTCGACGGCACCCCCATCGCCTCCTCGGTCCCGGTCGACGACCGCTACAAGTTCCTCCGCACGTACGCCCAGCCCGACCTGTACAGCGCGGTCACCGGCTACTACACGCTCGGCCAGGGATCCACGGGCCTCGAGTCCGCCATGAACGACGTCCTCACCGGCACGAGCGGCACGCAGTTCTTCGACAGCCTCACGCGCACCTTCACGGGCCAGGAGCCGAAGGGCGCGTCGGTCGAGACCACCATCGACCCGAAGGTCCAGCAGGCGGCGTACGACGCGCTCGGTCGGCTGCGGGGATCCGTCGTCGCCATCGAGCCGTCCACGGGCAAGATCCTCGCGATGGTGTCCAAGCCCGGCTACGACCCCAACGTCCTGGCCTCGCACGACCGGGCCGCCGTGAAGCAGAGCTACGCCTCGCTCCTCGCCGACCCCGCGAACCCGCTCATCGACCGGGCCGTCAACAGCCTCAACCCGCCCGGATCCACCTTCAAGCTCATCACCACGGCCGCGGCGCTCGAGTCCGGCCGGTACACGCCGGACTCGCTCCTACCGAACCCGTCCACCTTCACGCTCCCGGGCACCGGCACGGTCATCACGAACGCCGGCGAGGGCGCGTGCGGCAACGAGCCCGAGGTGTCGATCGCCACGGCGCTCCGCCTCAGCTGCAACATCCCCTTCGCCCAGCTCGGAATCGCGCTCGGCTCCGAGCGGATAGCGAAGATGGCGGAGGCGTTCGGCTACGGGAAGTCGATCGCCGTCCCCATGGCGAGCGCGAAGAGCGCCTTCTCCCCCGACCTCGACGACGCCCAGACCGCGCAGTCCGCCTTCGGTCAGCTCGACGTCCGCGCCACCCCGCTGCAGACCGCCATGGTCACGGCCGGGATCGCGAACGGCGGTGAGGTGATGAAGCCCAGCGTCGTCGACAGCGTCCTCAACCCGGACCTCAGCGAGCTGTCCGGATTCTCCCCCAGCCGATTCGCCGACCCCATCTCGAAGGAGACCGCCGCCACCATGACGCGGATGATGATCGACAACGTCCAGAGCGGCGTCGCCACAAATGCGAGAATCTCCGGTGTCGACGTGGCGGGCAAGACCGGCACCGCGCAGAACGGCGCCGACGACCCGTACACCCTCTGGTTCACCGGCTTCGCGCCGGCTGAGTCCCCGAAGGTGGCGGTCGCGGTCCTGGTCGAGGACGGCGGCGGACGAGGACGATCGGGCTCGGGGAACACCCTCGCCGCCCCCGTGGCGAAGAAAGTGATTGAGGCGGTGCTGGACAGATGAGACCCACGAGCGGACTGACCTTCGGAGGGCGTTACCAGCTGGGCGATCGCATCGCCATCGGCGGCATGGGCGAGGTGTGGGAGGCGACCGACCTCGTCATCGGACGCAAGGTCGCCATCAAGATCCTCAAGGACGAGTACCTGGGGGACCCCGGGTTCCTCGAGCGATTCCGGGCCGAGGCGCGCCACGCGGCGCTCGTCAACCACGAGGGCATCGCCAACGTCTTCGACTACGGCGAGGAGGACGGCAGCGCCTTCCTCGTCATGGAGCTCGTCCCCGGCGAGGCCCTGTCGACCATCCTCGAGCGGGAGCGCGTGCTCTCGAGCGACAAGGTGCTCGACATCATCTCCCAGACCGCCCTCGCGCTCCACGCCGCGCATCAGGCCGGTCTCGTGCACCGCGACATCAAGCCGGGCAACCTGCTGATCACGCCCGACGGACGCGTCAAGATCACCGACTTCGGCATCGCCCGCATCGCCGACCAGGTGCCGCTCACGGCCACCGGCCAGGTCATGGGCACGGTGCAGTACCTCTCGCCCGAGCAGGCGAGCGGGCACCCCGCGTCGCCGTCCACCGACGTGTACTCGATGGGCATCGTCGCGTACGAGTGCCTGGCCGGCCGCCGCCCCTTCACGGGCGAGTCGCAGGTCGCCATCGCCATGGCGCAGATCAACGAGCAGCCGCCCGAGCTCCCCGTCACGGTGGCGGAGCCCGTCCGCAACCTCGTCATGTCCTGCATCTCCAAGAAGCCGGCGGACCGCCCGCAGAGCGCCGCGCATCTGGCGCGCGCCGCGCAGGCGCTGCGCCGCGGCGACGTCGCGACCGCCACCATGGCCGTCGCCGCCGTCGCCGGTGCTGCCGCCGCGGATCCGGGCACGCCCACCCAGGCCACCCAGCTCATGCCGTCCGACCGCCGAGCCGACACGAGCGCCACCACCGTCCTGTCCTCCGCGCCCCGCGCCGGAGCGGCGTCGCCCTTCGACTTCGACGAGGTCGACGCGGAAGACGAGGAGCCCGAGCAGCCGCGCGCCAGCAAGCGCGCGATCTGGATCTTCGTGGTCGTCGCCGTCCTGGTGGTCGCCGCGATCATCGCCGGGCTCATCGCCGCCACCGCGGGCAGGCAGTCCGACCAGACGGCCCCCGTCCCCACGGAGACCAGCGCCGAGCCGAGCCCCACGCCGAGCGCGTCGCCCACCCCCACCCCGACGCCCACCCCGACCACCGTCGAGATCAAGCGCGAGGACTACATCGGGCGCGACCAGAAGACGGTCTCGAACGAGCTGACGGCCCTCGGCCTCAAGGTCACCGTCATCACGGGCAGCGCGGCACCGTCCGGTGAGGAGGAGGGTCGCGTCACCGCGATCACCCCCACCGGCAGCGTCGCGAAGGGCGCCACCATCCAGATCACGGCCTACGGCGCGCAGACCCTGCCGACCGCGGCGCCGGTCACCCCCACGGTGAACCCCACCACCGTGCGCGCCGGACAGGCGGTCGACATCTCGTGGCCCGCGTACTCCTGCCCGGCGGGCCAGACGCTGAACGGCTACCAGATCCAGGCCGACTCGGTCTCCGGCGGCGCCACGGGCACGTGGGGCGGGAGCACCAACCCGACCAACGCGCAGACCACCTCCGGGGAGATCAAGGCCGGCAACAACACGGGATCGTTCACGGTCAAGTACCTCGCCATCTGCGGCACGAACGAGTCCCCCTACAGCAGCACCGTCACCGTGGCGGTCGAGGCGGCACCAGGCGGCACCACGCCGGGCGGCGGCACCGGAGGCGGCACCGGAAATGGCACCGGAGGCACCGGTGGCGGCACCGGAGGCGGCACCACCGGCATGGCGCCGACGCCCCCTCCGGGCAAGGAGGATCGGCATTCGCTGATCTCCAGCACGCACCGCATGCCCTGATCGGCATGCGCCGCGCGAGCACTCCCCCGCCCTCCGCGCTCCGCCCCGGATCCCCAGCGGAGCCCGGGTAAGCTCATCCCCGTCCTGATCCCGAACCCGACGAGAGGCAGACCGTGACCGACACGCGTGTCCTCGGCGGACGCTACGAGATCGGGACGCTCCTGGGCCGGGGCGGCATGGCCGACGTGTACGAGGGCGTCGACGCGCGACTCGGTCGACGCGTCGCCGTCAAGATCCTGCGTCGCGGCCTCGCGGAGGATCCCGCCTTCCGGAGCCGCTTCCGCCAAGAGGCCCAGGCGGCCGCGCGCATGTCGCACCCCACCATCGTCCGGGTCTTCGACGCCGGCGAGGACATCGTCACCGACCAGGACGGCGCGTCCCACACGGTCCCCTTCATCGTCATGGAGCGCGTCGAGGGCCGCCTCCTCAAGGACGTGATCACCGACGGCCCGCTGGAGCAGGAGGAGGCCGTCCGCATCATGGGCGGTGTCCTCACCGCACTCGAGTACTCGCACCGCGCGGGCGTCGTCCACCGCGACATCAAGCCCGGCAACATCATGGTCACGCCCACCGGCCAGGTGAAGGTCATGGACTTCGGCATCGCCCGCGCGGTCTCCGACACCTCCGCCACCATCGCGCAGACCACCGCCATCCTCGGCACGGCACGCTACTTCTCGCCCGAGCAGGCCAAGGGCGAGTCCGTGGACGCGCGCACCGACCTCTACTCCGCCGGCGTGGTCCTCTTCGAGATGCTCACCGGGCAGGCGCCCTTCCGCGCGGACACGGCCGTGGCCGTCGCCTACCAGCACGTCAGCGAGACGCCCGTCGCACCGAGCACCGTCCAGGAGCACGTCTCCCCGCAGCTCGACCAGGTGGTCCTGCACGCCATGGCGAAGGACCGCTACGCGCGCTTCCAGACCGCCGCGGACTTCCGCACCGACCTCGACCGCGCCGCCGCGGGCACCCTGCCCGAGCGCGAGGCACCCACCACCGACGTGGGCGCCACCCTCTTCGGCGCACCCGCGGGCCCGTCCTCCTCCCAGCAGGCGCTCCGCCAGCTGGGCGTCGACGACGACCGCACCGTCCGCACCCAGAGCCGCCCGCCCGTGCCGTGGATCTGGGCCGGCGTCACCGTCGTGGTCGTCATCCTCATCGCCGTCGTCATCTGGGTCACCAGCCTCAGCTCCATCGCGCCGCCCGACATCAGCCCCACCGTGCCCGACGTCGCGGGATCCACGTACTCGAGCGCGGCGGGCGCCCTGCAGGAGGCGGGCCTCGTGCCGCTCGAACGCGAGGAGGCGAGCGCCACGGTCCCCGCGGGCACGGTCCTCCGCACGAATCCCGACGCTGGCGAGAACGTCGCGACGAAGACAGAGATCGATGTCTTCGTCTCCTCCGGACCACCCAAGGTCCAGGTCCCCAACGTCACCAACATGGACGAGGCCACGGCCACCGCGGGCCTCCAGTCCGCCGGCCTCAGGGTCGGTGAGGTCGTGAGGCAGTCGTCCCCGACGGTCTCCGACGGCGTCGTCATGCAGACGGATCCTGCCTCGTCCGCGCAGGTGGACAAGGGCTCCACCGTCAAGCTCGTGCTGTCGAACGGCAAAGTCTCCATGCCCGACGTGCTCGGGCAGCCCCTGGTCGAGGCGCAGTCGCTGCTCGAGGCCTCCGAGCTCACGGTGACCACGCGGAGGGACCCGTCCTGCGTCCGCGCGGACGGCTCTCCCGTGAGCCAGCAGTCCGTCCCCCCGGGCGACGTCGCCCAGCGCTCGACCGTGGCCCTCACGTACTGCACGGGCGCGGGCCGCGGAACACCCGCGCCGGCACCCACGGCTCCGGCGCCGACGCAGGCCCCTCCGCGCGGCTGAGCGGCGGTCGAGACCCGACGCACCTCGACCTGCGGAGCCGTGTCAGCCGATGCGGACCAGCGGCGACAGCCGGGACGACGTCTCTCGCGCCCCGCCCAGTCCCGCGCCCTCGAGCCAGTTGCCGAGCATCCGGTAGCCGCCCTCCGTGAGCACGGACTCCGGGTGGAACTGCACCCCCACGATGGGCGCGGCCTCGTGCCTCAACCCCATGATGACGCCGCCCTCGGTGCGCGACGTGACCACGAGATCGGATGGGATGGTTCCGTCGACCACGGCGAGGGAGTGGTACCTCGTCGCCGTGAACGGCTGCGGCACGCCGAGGTAGAAGTCGCCGTCATCGTGCGTGACGAGCGAGGTCTTGCCGTGCATGAGCTCCTCGGCGTTGGTCACCGTCGCGCCGAACGCCTCCGCGATCGCCTGGTGTCCGAGGCACACGCCCAGGAGCGGCGTGCTCGACGCGAGAGCCGCACGCACCGTGGGGATCGACACCCCGGCGTCCGCTGGCTTGCCCGGTCCCGGGGAGACCAGCACAGCGTCGTACTCCGAGATGACACCCGCCATGTCCGCGTCCGCGTGGTCGTCGTTGCGCATGACGACGGTCTCCGCGCCGAGCTGCTGCAGGTAGCCGTCGAGCGTGTAGACGAAGCTGTCGTAGTTGTCGATCACGAGCACGCGCGTCACTGGTGCACCGTCACTTCCTGGGTGTTGACGATCGAGTCGACCCAGGGGAAGACCCAGGTGACGAGGCAGTAGAGGATCGCGGCGACCGCGATGAGCAGGATCAGGAGCCGGACCCACACCGGCCCGGGTAGGACGCGCCAGAGCGCCGCGTACACGGTCAGCTCGCCTTCGCGAACGACGTGCCGGCCAAAGCCGCGGGCGTCGAGGCGTCCGACCGAGGCTGCCACGACTCGAAGACGCTGTACGCCACGACCCGCTCCGCTGCGGAGAAGAGGGGATTGCAGCTCGTCATCGTGAGGATGCGGTCCCCCGCTTGCGCGTCGGGGGCCTGCGGCACCTCGTTGAGCACGTCGACTCCGGTGGGCTTCACGTACTCGAGTGTACGGAAGCGGTACGTGTACCAGCCGTCCTGCGTCTCTACCACGATGGCGTCGCCGACGCGGAGGTTCGTGATCTGGTTGAACGGCTTGCCGTAGGTGGTGCGGTGCGCGGCGACCGCGAAGTTGCCCACCTGTCCGGGCATCTGCGTCTCCCTGTAGTGGCCGACCTTGCCGAGGTTGAGGACGTCCGCCAGGCCCACTCCCGTAGCGACGGGCACCACGTAGTCCGGCCCGAAGCGCGGGATGTAGATGTTGCCGAAGTCGGTGGCGTTGGACGCAGGTGCGGCCGTGATGACCGGGTCGCCCGGGGCCGCGGGCGACGCGGTCGGGTCCGGCGTGGCCTCGGGGGCGGGTGCGGCCGTCGCCCACGAACGGCTGTTCTCCAGGGCCTGGTCCCGCTGGCCGCTGCTCACGACGATGTCGTTGAACCACAGCTGCCATCCGAGGAACAGCATGATGAGGACGCCTGCGGTGAGGAGCAGCTCGCCGAAGACGCCGACGGTCCCGAGGATGGCGTCCCCGCGTCGCGCCCGCCGCCGCGTGGCGCGACGGGATGGGGCGGGGTGCGGTGCGCTCATGTGCCGATTGTAGGCGGCGGGGATGCGCGGTCACCCCCTGCCGGGTCCCCGTGGGATGCGGGAGGCTCCCGGGGCCGGTGGAGGAGCATCCCGCTAGAATCTCCGCATGGCCCGCGACAAGACGACGAGACCCTCCCGCCAGGAACGCGTGCGGGATGAGGACGCCCCGAACCCGGTGTGGTTCAAGCCCATCATGTTCGGCTTCATGCTCGTGGGCCTGGCCTGGCTCATCGTGTACTACGTGAGCCTCAACGCGTTCCCCATCCCCGACCTCGGCGTCGGCAACATCCTCATCGGCTTCGGCCTCATCCTGGTCGGCTTCCTCATGACCACCAGGTGGCGCTGACCGCTCCCGCCCCTGACGAGCCCGTCGCCATCTCCGGATGGCGGCGGGCTCTTCTCGTGCTGCCGCCTCGGCCGTCCTCCCACGTCGTTGTCCACAGCTGCTCTGTGCACAACCGTCCCCACATGTGGACAACGCATCGGAAGCGCTCGTGCGGGCCCACCGGCCGTGGCGGTTACCGCGCGCGCCCCACGGGACGGGCGATCGGAGCCGCGGAGCTCCTCTGTCCCCGAGAGCGGATCCCGCACCGCGCTCGGGAAATGACACGCGTGTAACTATCCCCACTGTGGAGGAGCCTGTGGATAACCATCCGGCGGCCCTGCAGCAGGACGCGTCGAGCCGAGGCCCGACGGACAGAGCCAGCGCGGTGCCCGCACCCCTCCGCTCAAGCAGGGCGGGACGAAGACCCTCAGAACGTGACGGGGAAGAGCGCGGCGGCGGCCACGATCGCCACGGCCAGGCCGGCGAGCGATCCGACCTGGATACCCGGCCGACGGGCGTCGCGCGTCCTGAGGAGCGCCAGAGCCACCACGGCGCCGGTCACGAGGCCGCCGACGTGGGCCTGCCAGGAGACGCCCTGGATCACGAAGCCGAGGAGGAGGTTCACCGCGATGACGCCGAGGAGCGGGCCGACGTTGCCGCCGAGCTTGCGCGCGAGGACGAAGTACCCGCCCATGAGCCCGAAGATCGCTCCCGAGGCCCCGACCACGGCCTGGAGGGGCTCCCCCATGGTCGCGCCGATGACCTCCACGGCGAGGGATCCGCCGAGCGCGGAGATCAGGAAGAGGGCCAGGAACCGGGCGCGTCCGAGCATGGGCTCGAGGACGCGGCCGAAGACGAACACCGACAGCATGTTCAACAGGATGTGGAAGATGCTCGACGAGGAGTGCGTGAAGGCGCTGGTGAGCATGCGCCAGGGTTCGTAGTCACCCGACGCCATGCTTCCGTAGACGGGCGCGAACCACAGTGCCCGCGTGACGGTCTCGCCGAGGATCGGCAGCACCTGGAGGATCCAGACCACGGCGCAGACGGCCATGATCGCGTAGGTCACGACGGGACCCGAGCTCCGGGTAATCCGCGTGACGAACGGCGCCCGGGAACGAGGAGCGGTGCGACGCTGCTCCTTCATGTCCTCGGGGCAGATCACCCCGACGGCGGCCGGCGTCTGGCACTCCGGGCAGATGGTCCGCCCGCATCGCTGGCACAGCACGAAGCTCTGCCGGTCGGGGTGCCGGTAGCAGCGGTCGGCCGCCGTACGGGGTGAATCGGTCATCAGACCTTCTCGACGGTGACGCTCTCGATCACGACGTCCTCGCGGGGGCGGTCGCGGCCGTCGGTCGCGACGGCGTTCAGCGCGTCGACGACCTTCTTGGACGCGTCGTCGGCGACCTCGCCGAAGATGGTGTGCTTGCCCTGGAGCCACGTGGTGGGCGCCGTGGTGATGAAGAACTGCGAGCCGTTGGTGCCGCGGCCGCCCTGGGTGCCGGCGTTCGCCATGGCGAGGATGTACGGCTTGGAGAAGTCGAGGTCGCGGCTGATCTCGTCGTCGAACTGGTAGCCGGGACCGCCGGTGCCCTGGCCGAGCGGGTCGCCGCCCTGGAGCATGAAGTCCTTGATGATGCGGTGGAAGACGACGCCGTCGTACAGCGGGTCGTTCGACTTCGTGCCCGTCTGGGGGTGGGTCCACTCCTTCTCGCCGGTGGCGAGGCCGACGAAGTTCTCGACGGTCTGGGGCGCGTGCGACCCGAAGAGGTTGAGGACGATGGTGCCGTGGTTGGTCGTCATGGTGGCGACGTGAGTGTGCGCAGACATGGAGCAATGGTCTCACGGCGGAGCTGGGACTCGGCGGACGCACAGGGTCCGCCGTGTTTGCCCGCAGAGGCACCCGTGCCAGACTGGGGATTCCTGGCGATATCACACCGATGGAGGTCCCCTTGGGTCTGTCACGCAAGAACAAGAAGGAGTTGGCGAAGCTCCGCACCCACGCGGCCGCCGTCCTCAAGGAGCAGCGCGAGGTCCTCGACCGGGCCAACGTCGTCGTGGCCGAGGCCGCGCACACGGCTCGCAGGCTCTCCGACCAGCACGTCGTCCCCGCCGTCAAGCGCGGCGTCGACGACCACATCCGTCCCGGCTACGAGGCGGGCGCCGAGCGCGCGCGCGCCGCTGCCGACTCCGCGTACAAGGGCTTCACCCACACGGTCCTCCCGGCCGTCGCCGGTGCCGCCGGATCCGCGGTCGCCGCGACCGAGGGCATCCGCAACAGCAAGCAGGTCAAGGACGCCATGAAGAAGGCCGGCAAGGTCTCCTCCAAGGCGCAGGAGTTCGGGAAGCACTACGTCGACAACGGCCGCTCCTACGTCGGTCGCTACGTGCCCCAGGTCGCACCGGCGAAGAAGGGCCTCGGCTTCGGCGGAGTCGCCCTCATCGCACTGGGCGTCGTCGTGGTCGGTGGCGTCGGCTACGCCCTGTACCAGACGTTCCGTGCCGACGACGACCTGTGGATCGCCGACGACGAGCCCGAGGCCGTCTCCACCACCGCGAAGGACCAGCCCTCGAGCTGATCCGCGCGGCGACAGCACGACGAAGGCCCGGCCACCGAGAGGTGGCCGGGCCTTCGTCATGCGGGCGTCGTCTCGACACCGGTCGACCGCCGGCTCGCCGGCGTCACGAGCCGGATGGAGCCGTGACGGCGAGGAGGCGAAGGCCCGGATCCGGGCGGAATGTGGAGTCACGGGGAATCGAACCCCGGACCTCCTGCTTGCAAAGCAGGCGCTCTACCAATTGAGCTATGACCCCGAACGGCGAGACCCGCATCGCGATGCCCTCGGCCGACTCGATTCCCGCCAGGCCCCCGGATCGTGCTGATCCGGGGGTGTTGGTGGGGATACCAGGATTTGAACCTGGGACCTCTTCATTATCAGTGAAGCGCTCTAACCAACTGAGCTATATCCCCATCGGGCAGGACTACGTTACCGTACGCCTGCCCGTTTCTCCCAATCGGCTACGCGTTGGTGAAGCCGACGAGGACACCGCCGGTGATGCGCACGCTGAGGTTGTAGAGCAGCGCGGCGACGGCACCGAGGACGGTGCCGACGACGATGTTGAGCACGGCCACCACGATGGCGAATCCGAGGACCTGGCCCAGGCCGAACACCTGCTGGAGGGAGAAGTCCGCGGATCCGGACACCTCCTGGAAGAGCTGGTCGACCGTGCCGAAGACGTTGGTGGTCTGCAGCACGACGTAGATGAGGAACGTGGCCACGACGGTGATGATGCCGAGCACCACCGAGAAGAGGAACGCGAGCTTCAGCGCCGACCAGAAGTCGACGTACACGAGCTTCAGACGCACCTGCTTGGTGGTGGTCGCTCGCGAGGACTTCTTCGCGAGCTTCTCGGCGACACTACTCATCGGGGGTTTCCTTCCCAGCAGCGGTACCCTCGGACGCGTCGGGCGCAGCTTCGGGGACCACCAGGTTGCGTTCGGAGTTCTTGGCCAGTGAGATGATCCTGTCGTCGTCCGCGAAACGGGCGAACACGACACCCATGGTGTCTCTGCCCTTCGCCGGGACCTCGGCCACGGCAGAGCGTACCACCTTGCCGCTGGCGAGCACGACGAGGATCTCGTCCTCCTCGCCCACGATCAGGGCTCCCGCGAGGTCGCCGCGGGCATCCTGCAGCTTCGCCACCTTGATGCCCATGCCGCCACGGTTCTGGACGCGGTACTGATCGGCGGCGGTGCGCTTCGCGAAGCCGCCCTCGGTGACCACGAACACGAAGCCCTGGTGTCCGACGACCGAGGCGCTGAGCAGCGTGTCGTCGCCGCGGAAGGTCATCCCCTTCACACCGGAGGTCGACCGCCCCATGGGACGCAGCGCGGAGTTGTCGGCGGAGAATCGCAGCGACATCCCCTTGCGGGAGACCAGCAGCAGGTCGTCGTCCTCGTTCACGAGGAGGGCGGACACGAGGGCGTCGCCGTCGCGGAGGTTGATCGCGATGATGCCGCCCGTGCGGTTGGTGTCGTACTCGGTGAGCGCGGTCTTCTTCATCAGCCCGTCGCGGGTGGCGAGCACGAGGTACTGCGCGACCTGGTAGTCGCGGATGTCGAGGACCTGCTGGATCTCCTCGTCCGGCTGCATGGCGAGCAGGTTGGCGACGTGCTGGCCCTTGGCGTCGCGGCCGGCCTCCTGCAGCTCGTACGCCTTCGCCCGGTAGACCCGGCCCTTGTCCGTGAGGAAGAGGAGCCAGTGGTGCGTGGTGGTGACGAAGAAGTGCTCGACCACGTCGTCCGCGCGGAGCTGCGCGCCGCGCACGCCCTTGCCGCCACGGTGCTGGCTACGGTAGTTGTCGATGCGCGTGCGCTTGATGTACCCGCCACGCGTGACGGTGACCACCATCTCCTCCTCGGGGATGAGGTCCTCCATGCTCATGTCGCCGTCGAAGCCGAGCATGATCTCCGTGCGCCGGTCGTCACCGTACTTCTCGGTGATCTCCTGCAGCTCGGTGCTGATGATCTCCCGCTGCACGGACGGCGTCGCCAGGATGTGCTTGTACTCGGCGATGCGCTCCTCGAGCTCGGCCGCCTGGTCCTGGATCTTCTGGCGCTCGAGCGCGGCCAGTCGGCGGAGCTGCATCTCGAGGATGGCGTTGGCCTGCAGCTCGTCGATGTCGAGCAGCTTCATCAGCCCGCTGCGCGCGACCTCTACCGTCTCAGACCGGCGGATGAGGGCGATGACGTCGTCGAGCGCGTCGAGCGCCTTGAGGTAGCCGCGCAGGATGTGGGCGCGCGCCTCGGCCTCGTTGAGACGGAACTGCGTGCGGCGCACGATGACGTCGACCTGGTGGTCCACCCACGCGGAGATGAAGCCGTCGAGCGCGAGCGTGCGCGGGATGCCGTCGACGATCGCGAGCATGTTCGCGCCGAAGTTCTCCTGGAGCTGCGTGTGCTTGTAGAGGTTGTTCAGCACGACCTTCGCGACCGCGTCGCGCTTCAGGACGATGACGAGGCGCTGGCCGGTGCGGCCGGACGTCTCGTCGCGGATGTCGGCGACGCCGCCGAGCTTGCCGTCCTTCACGAGCTCGGCGATCTTGATCGCCAGGTTGTCGGGGTTGACCTGGTACGGGAGCTCGGTGACCACGAGGCACACGCGGCCCTGGATCTCCTCGACGGCGACGACCGCGCGCATCGTGATGGAGCCGCGGCCCGTGCGGTACGCGTCGATGATGCCCTTGGTGCCGAGCACCTGGGCGCCCGTCGGGAAGTCGGGGCCCTTGATCCGCTCGAGGAGCGCCTCGAGGAGCTCCTCCCGGTTCGCGTCCGGGTTGGCGAGCAGCCACTGGGCACCCGACGCGACCTCACGGAGGTTGTGCGGCGGGATGTTCGTGGCCATGCCGACCGCGATGCCCACGGATCCGTTGACCAGCAGGTTCGGGAAGCGCGACGGGAGGATCTTCGGCTCGAGCGTGCGGCCGTCGTAGTTGTCCTGGAAGTCGACCGTGTCCTCGGTGATGTCCCGGACCATCTCCATGGCGAGGGGCGCCATCTTGGTCTCGGTGTACCGGGGGGCCGCGGCGCCGTCGTTGCCGGCGGAGCCGAAGTTGCCCTGGCCGAGCGCGAGCGGGTAGCGCAGGCTCCACGGCTGGACGAGGCGGACGAGCGCGTCGTAGATGGAGGAGTCGCCGTGCGGGTGGAACTGGCCCATCACCTCGCCGACGACGCGGGCCGACTTGAAGAAGGAGCGGTCGGGCCGGTAGCCGCCGTCGTACATCGCGTAGATCACCCGGCGGTGCACGGGCTTCAGGCCGTCGCGCACCTCGGGGAGCGCGCGCTGCACGATCACGCTCATCGCGTAGTCGAGGAACGAGCGCTGCATCTCGAGCTGGAGGTCGACCTGCTCGATGCGGTCGTGCGTCACGACCACCGTGGCGTCGGGGTCGATGATGGCGCCGGGCAGCGAGTCGGATGCCGCGGCGGCGGAGGACGCCGGCGTCACGCCCTCCTGGGGCAGGGCATCGTCGGTCGACGGCGCCTGCGCGTCGTCCGGGGTCGCGCCCGTGCCCTGCTCGTCGTCCGGAGTGGTGTCGTCGGCCATGGAGGTCCCGTTCAGATGTCGATGGATCGTGGAGTCGGTGCCGGGCGGCGGCGGGCGCTGAGCCCCGCCGCCGCCGCGTCGATCAGATGTCGAGGAACCTGACGTCCTTGGCGTTGCGCTGGATGAAGCTGCGGCGGGACTCGACGTCCTCGCCCATCAGCGTCGAGAAGACCTCGTCGGCGCCGGCGGCGTCGTCGAGCGTGACCTGCATGAGCGTGCGGGTGGCCGGGTCCATGGTGGTCTCCCACAGCTCCTTGTAGTCCATCTCGCCGAGGCCCTTGTAGCGCTGGATGCCGTTGTCCTTCGGGATCCGCTTGCCGTTCGCCTGCCCGTGCGCGAGCAGCGCGTCGCGCTCCGCGTCCGTGTAGACGTACTGGTGCTCGGCGTTCGACCACTTGAGCCGGTACAGCGGCGGCTGCGCGAGGTACACGTAGCCGAGCTCGATGAGCGGCCGCATGTACCGGAACAGCAGGGTGAGCAGGAGGGTCGTGATGTGCTGGCCGTCGACGTCGGCGTCGGCCATCAGCACGATCTTGTGGTACCTGACCTTCTCGGCGTCGAAGTCCTCGCCGATGCCCGCGCCGAACGCGGTGATCATCGACTGCACCTCGTTGTTCTGCAGCGCGCGGTCGAGGCGGGCCTTCTCCACGTTGAGGATCTTGCCCCGCAGCGGCAGGATCGCCTGCGTCGTGGGGTTGCGCCCCTGCACCGCGGATCCGCCGGCCGAGTCGCCCTCGACGAGGAAGACCTCCGACAGCGCCGGGTCCTTGCTCTGGCAGTCCTTGAGCTTGCCGGGCATGCCGCCCGACTCGAGCAGCCCCTTGCGCCGGGTCTGCTCGCGTGCCTTGCGGGCGGCCAGCCGCGCCTGCGAGGCCTGCATCCCCTTGCGGATGATGTCCTTCGCCTGCGCCGGGTTCTTCTCGAGCCAGTCGCCGAGCTGCTGCCCCACGATGCGCTGCACGTAGGCCTTCGCCTCCGTGTTGCCGAGCTTCGTCTTCGTCTGGCCCTCGAACTGCGGCTCGCCGAGCTTCACCGAGATGACGGCGGTGAGGCCCTCGCGGACGTCGTCGCCCGTGAGGTTCTCGTCCTTCTCGCGGAGCAGCTTGTTCTCACGCGCGTAGCGGTTGACGAGGGTGGTGAGCGCCGCACGGAACCCCTCCTCGTGCGTGCCGCCCTCGTGGGTGTTGATGGTGTTGGCGTAGGTGTGGACGCTCTCCGTGTAGGAGGTGGTCCACTGCATCGCGACCTCGAGGCTGATCTTCTTGACTGTGTCCTCGGACTCGAACGCGATGACGTCGGCGTTGACGACCTCGGTCTTCTTCGCCTTCACGAGGTGCTCGACGTAGTCGACGAGGCCGCGCTCGTAGAGGAACTTCTCGGTGCGGTGCTCGGCGCCGTCGACCTCGCGCTCGTCGTGCAGCGTGAGGGCGAGCCCCTTGTTGAGGAACGCCATCTGCTGGAAGCGCGCGCGGAGGGTGTCGAAGTCGAACTCGACGGTCTCGAAGATCTCGCGGCTCGGCCAGAAGGTGATGGTGGTGCCGGTCTCGGTGGATCCCTCGCCCTTCTCCAGCGGCGCGTCCGGCACGCCGATGGTGAAGCTCTGGCGCCAGACGGCGCCCTGACGGCGGACCTCGACGTCGAGGCGCTCCGACAGGGCGTTCACCACGGAGCTGCCGACGCCGTGCAGACCGCCGGAGACCGCGTATCCGCCGCCGCCGAACTTGCCGCCGGCGTGCAGCTTGGTGAGCACGAGCTCGACGGTGGAGATGCCCTCGACCGGGTGGATGTCGACGGGGATGCCGCGGCCATCGTCGACGACGCGGATGCCGCCGTCCTTGCGCATCGTGATCTGGATGTCGCTGGCGAACCCGGCGAGGGCCTCGTCGACGGAGTTGTCGACGATCTCGCTCACCAGGTGGTGGAGACCGCGCGGACCGGTCGACCCGATGTACATGCCGGGTCGCTTGCGCACGGCCTCGAGGCCCTCGAGCACCTGGATCTCGTTGGCGCCGTAGTCGTTGCTCACCTGCTGGCGGGTGATGTGGTCGGAGTCGTTGTGCGTCTCCTCGACCTCCACCTCGTCCGGGGTGGAGTCGTCGGGGAGGTCCTGTGAGGCATCCGATGTCATGAAGTGGTGGCTCCTGCCGCGTCGACGCGCCCCTGCCCGACGGCGGACGCGCGCGGATCACGAGGTGATCCGGGGACCGTCGTCCCTTGGCTGCGGGCGACCCCTCATTCTATCGCAGGAGTACGCTTCGCACCGCCTATCCGGCCGTCTGACGCCTTTTCGCGCCGGGGGTGACCTGATTCGCCTCCCTAGCCGTAGGTATCGCGCGGGCCCCGCCCTGGGATCGACCTGGGACCCTTTTTCCAGGACGGGGCGTTCGGCCCCTGAAAGCGGATCGACCGGATGCCCGCGTCGGGGAAGCGCTCCGCGATGCGCGTCGTGATCTCCACGCGCATCAGCCGGAGCTGCGTCGCCCACGCCGTGGACTCGCACTCGACAGTGAGGAGGCCGTCCTCGATCCCGACGGGAGAGGAGTGCACGGCGGTCTCCTCGCCGGCGATGGTCGTCCACGCCGCCATGAGCTCGGCCTGCGAGAGCGACGACGTCCAGCCCATCCGCGAGGTGAGCGAGTCCATGACGTTCCCGAGCGAGTCCGGATCCCGGCCGGGCTGGAACGGGGAGCTGCCGGCCTTCTGCTCGCGGCGCTTCCGCGCGGACGGCGAGCGTACGGAGGCGTCCCCGAACACGCGGCGGAAGCGGCGGTAGACCGCGACGGCCTCCGACTCCGGGAGCGGCCCGCCGTCGGCCGCGCGGGGGATCACGCCGGTCCCCCGGTCGCGTCGGTGTCCGCGGGCGCGGATCCGGGTGCGTCGACGATCTCCCCCGCGCGGATGTGCACGGCGTTCGCGGCGAGGTGCGCGGGCACGTCCTCGAACACCGCGGCGGTGATGAGGACCTGCTCGAACCCGGTGACCGCCTCCGCCAGACGGCCGCGCCGCGCCTGGTCGAGCTCGGCGAACACGTCGTCGAGGATCAGGACGGGGTCGCCCGTCTGCGAGTCCCGCCGCAGCAGCTCCGCCGACGCCAGCTTGACCGCCAGCGCGAACGACCACGACTCCCCGTGGCTGGCATAGCCCTTCGCGGGTAACCCGTTGAGGCGGAACAGGACATCGTCTCTATGCGGGCCCACCAGCGTGAGACCCCGCTCGAGCTCCCGCGGGCGCATCCGGGCGATGGCCGAGGTGAACACCGGCACGACGTCCTCCGTCCGCGTGAAGCGGCCGCCGTCGCGCGCCCCGGTCTCGTCGGCGACGTCGTCCTCGCCGGGGTCGTCGGCCAGGATGCTCAGCTCCGGGCGCGCCGACGGGCCGTGGTCGGATCCCGCCACGGCCAGGTACGCCCGTGCCAGCTCGGGCTGGAGCGCCTCGACCAGCGCGCCGCGTGCCGCGATGATCTGCGAGCCGATGGCGACGAGCCGCTCGTCCCAGATGTCGAGCGTGCCGAGCTGGTCGGCCTTCATGCCGCGCGCCCGTGCGGACTTCAGCAGCGTGTTGCGCTGCTTGAGCGCCCGGTCGTAGTCCGACAGCACGCCGGCGAGCCGGGGTGCGCGCAGCACGAGCAGCTGGTCGAGGAGGCGCCGACGGCCGGACGGATCGCCGCGCACGAGCGCGAGGTCCTCCGGCGCGAACAGCACGCTCGAGAAGTACCGCGGGAGCTCCCGCGGCTTCGTCGGCGTGCTGTTGACCTGCGCCCGGTTCGCTCCCGATCGGTTGATCTGCACCTCCACCCGCAGCTCGCGTCCCGCGTGCTGGAGGAGGGCCCGGATCACCGCCGACTCGGCACCCTGCCGGATGAGCGCCTGATCGGTGGAGACGCGGTGCGACCCGAGCGTGCTCAGGAAGCCCAGCGCCTCCACCAGGTTCGTCTTGCCCTGCCCGTTGCTCCCCACGAAGAGGGTCGCACCGGGCTGGAGCTCGACGTCCGCGCGGGTGTAGTTGCGGAAGTCACCCAGGGAGAGGTGACGGACGATCATCCGGTGGTCAGGACTTCTTCTGCACCGAGTGGCCGCCGAACTGGTTGCGCAGCGCCGCGACGGCCTTCATGGCCGGGGAGTCCTCCTGGCGGGAGGAGAAGCGCGCGAAGATCGACGCGCTGATCGCGGGCATCGGGACGGCGTTGTCGAGCGCCTCCTCGATGGTCCAGCGGCCCTCGCCCGAGTCCTGCACGAAGCCCTCGATGTCCTCGAAGCCCGGGTCCTCCTTGAGCGCCTTGACCAGGAGCTCGAGCAGCCAGGAGCGCACGACGGTGCCGCGCTGCCATGCCTCGAACGTGCCCGTGACGTCCTTGATGATGTCCTTGCGCGCCGCGAGGAGCTCGTAGCCCTCGGCGAACGACTGCATCATCGCGTACTCGATGCCGTTGTGGACCATCTTCGCGTAGTGGCCCGCGCCGGAGTCGCCCACGTGGACGAAGCCCTCCTCGCGAGGGCCCTCGGGACGCAGCGCGTCGAAGACGGGCATCGCGCGCTGGACCTGCTCGGCCGGGCCTCCGACCATCAGGCCGTAGCCGTTCTCGAGACCCCACACGCCGCCGGAGACGCCGGCGTCGACGAAGTCGATGCCCTGCTCCTTGAGGAGGCCGGCGTGGGCGAAGTCGTCGGTGAACTTGGAGTTGCCGCCGTCGATGACCAGGTCGCCGGGCTCGAGGATCCGGGCGAGGTCGCCGACCACGTTCTGCGTGACCTTGCCGGCCGGCACCATGACCCAGACCAGGCGCGGAGCGGGAAGCGCGTCCGCGAGCTCCTGGAGCGTGGCCACGTCCGAGACGTCCGGGTTGGTGTCGTACCCGGTCACCTTGATGCCGTTCTTCTCGAGGCGCGCGCGCATGCGAGCGCCCATCTTGCCGAGTCCGACGAGTCCGATGTGCATGTTCTCTCCTTGGTCGCGGTCTAGCGCAGCAGCAGGTTGGGCTGCAGCAGGTACCGGTAGTTGTCTGCCCCAGCCTGGTCCTTGGACGACTGACTCGTGATCAGCACGGGACCGGGCTTGTTCGGGTTGTCCGTCTTCGTGAACGAGAGGCGGACGAACTCGGAGTGGACGGCGCCGAGGCCGTCCAGCAGGAACTGCGGCTTGAGCGAGACCACGGTGTCCACGCCGGTGAGGAGGGCGTCGATGCTCTCCGATGCCTGCGCGTGCTCGGAGCCGATGGCCTCCAGGGTGAGGCCGTCGATGGTGAAGGTGAAGCGGAGCGCCGCCTCGCGCTCGAGGACGAGCTGGACGCGTCGCGTCGCCTCGATGAGGTCGGCGGTGTTGATGACGGCGTAGTTGTCGACCGTCTCGGGGAACAGGCGCTTGACCGGCGGGAAGTTGCCGCGGATCAGCAGCGACGTGACGGTCTTCCTGTCGGCGCTGAACGCGATGAGCTGGCGGTCGTCCGTGTCCGTGATGGCCACGGAGATGGTGCCGCTGTGGCCGAAGGTCTTGCCGATCTCCTGCAGCGTCCGGGCCGGGACGAGCGCGGTGCGGCTGGTGCCGTCCGTGGTCGAGTCGCCTCCGTCCCAGTCGATCTCGCGCACCGCCACGCGGTAGCGGTCGGTGGCGATGAGGCCGAGGCTCGTCTCCCCCACCTCGAGCTGCACGCCGGTGATCACCGGGGTCACGTCGTCGCGGGAGGCGGCGACGGCGACCTGGGACACGGCGGCCGCGAACTGCTCCGCCGGCAGGAGCCCCGACTGCTCGGAGATCTGCGGCAGCGTCGGGTACTCCTCGACGGGCATGCTCAGCAGCGTGAAGTGCGCGGATCCGCACGAGACGGTGATCTTCGACTCGTCGGTGGTGAAGCGCACAGGGGCGTTCGGGAGGCGGTTCGCGATGTCGGCGAGCAGTCGGCCGGAGACGAGCACACGACCGGCTTCCTCGATGTCCGCCTGGATCTGCGTGCGCGCCGACACCTCGTAGTCGAACGACGACAGCGTCAGCCCGTCCTCGGTCGCCTCGATCAGCACACCGCTCAGGATCGGGAGGGTCGTGCGCTGCGGCAGGAGCTTGACGGCGAAGGACACCGCCTCGCTGAAGACGTCCCTGTTGACTTGGAACTTCACGTTGTGGACCCCTCGATGAGCGGAAGATTTGTCGGTCAATGCTAGCCGTGCCGACGAGGGGGCCAGCGCCCCGAGGTCCATCCACACCCTGAGGTTCTTGGGCGACATCCAATGAAGGGTTTAAGGATCAATAGTCTTAACCGCTGTGGAATCTGTGGACAACTCCCGGAGACCCCGCGGTTGAGAGGGAACTACACGTCTGGAAGTTGTGGGACGGGTGTGGAGCCGCCTGGGGACTCGGCGGATCGTCGCCGCGACGCGATCGCCGGTTCCACAGGCCGGTCGGTCGAACCCACATCGCGGACGGCGGTTCTCCACAGTTATCCACACCCTGTACACACTGTGGGGAACGGCTCTTCGACCGCATCGAGAGGTCGGGAACACGTCGATCGGTCCGAGGAAGGCGTCCCTGCTTCCCTCGACGGAGCTCGTTCACGCCGTCGGGAGACGGACGAAGGCGCTGGACAGTCCGCTGAAGAGCGCGCGAAGAAGGGGCCGGACCTCACGGTCCGACCCCTCGTACGCGCTCGTCAAGCCGCCACCTCGACGCGGAGGCGGCGGCACGGCGTCACATCTTGCCGTAGCGGTGGTTCTGCTTGATGCGGCTCGTCAGCTCGGTGACCTGGTTGTAGATGGACCGCCGCTCCTTCATGAGCTCGGTGATCTTCTTGTTCGCGTACATGACCGTGGTGTGGTCGCGGTTGCCGAACAGCTGGCCGATCTTGGGCAGCGACAGGTTCGTGAGCTCGCGACACAGGTACATGGCGATCTGGCGGGCGGTGGCCACGGCCTGCGAGCGGGACGATCCGTACAGGTCGTCGACCGTGAGCTTGAAGTAGGCCGCGGTGTGGTTGATGATGTCGACCGGCGCGATGACGTTGTCCTCGTCCAGCGTGATCAGGTCCTTGAGCACCGTCTGCACCAGCGACAGGTCGACGGGCGTCTTGTTGAGGCTCGCGAACGCCGTGACCCGGATGAGCGTCCCCTCGAGCTCCCGGATGTTCGAGGTGACCTTGGTGGCCATGTACTCGAGGATGTCGTCCGGGACCTGCAGCTTCTCGCTCTGCGCCTTCTTGCGGAGGATGGCGATGCGGGTCTCCAGGTCCGGCGCCTGCACGTCGGTGATCAGGCCCCACTCGAACCGTGACCGCATCCGGTCCTCGAAGCCGGTCAGGTGCTTCGGCGGCAGGTCGCTGGTGATGACCACCTGCTTGTTGTGGTCGTGCAGCGTGTTGAAGGTGTGGAAGAAGGCCTCCTGGGTGGAGTCCTTGCCCTGGAGGAACTGGATGTCGTCGATCAGCAGGATGTCGTTGTCGCGGTAGCGCGACTGGAACAGCGACGAGCGGTTGTTGGCGATCGAGTTGATGAAGTCGTTGGTGAACTCCTCGGAGCTGACGTACCGCACGCGGATGCCCGGGTAGAGGCTGATGGCGTAGTGGCCGATGGCGTGGAGGAGGTGCGTCTTGCCGAGACCCGAGTCGCCGTAGATGAAGAGCGGGTTGTACGCCTTGGCCGGGGCCTCGGCGACAGCGACCGCGGCGGCGTGGGCGAACCGGTTGGATCCGCCGATGACGAACGTGTCGAAGCCGTACTTCGGGTTGAGCCGCGAGTCGCCTCGAGAGGGAGAGGCGGGCAGACCCGGGTTGTCCGCCGGCGCCGTGATGGTGGGCGTCTCGATGTACGGCTGCTCCGTGGCCGGTTCGGGATGCTGGGCGAAGGCGTCCTGCGCGATCTCCGGGTTGACCACGATCGCGAAGTTGCTCACTCCAGCCGTCTCGTCGAGCGAGCCGATGGCGTTGAGGAGGGGGACGCGGATGCGCTGCTCGAGCATCCCGCGGGTGAGGTCGTTGGGCACCTCGAGGTAGAGGGTGCCGGTCATCACGCCCTTGGGCTCGACCAGGCTGATGAAGCCGTGCAGCTGCGGGGTGATGCGGTCGTCCGCGGTGAGCGCGGCCAGCACGTTCTGCCAGATCGCGTGCGTCGGGTCGGAGCGGTCGGACATGTTTCCCCATCTGCCGTCACGGTGCTCGGATCCGACGGCTCGCGCCGGGCGTGCACGCGATGCTGCGGCCTGCTGTCGACGCTGGACGAGCGTCGCGTCGTGAGTGCGGCGTCCGTCCCCGGAGACTCCGAGGGTGCGGACCATCCGGGACCGCGACCGCGGACAGCATAGTTACTCACAGGGTTATCCACCCTGTGTGCGAACGGGCCGTCTGCACCGCGCGAGCGACCCCGACGCGTCGCGGCCACGCCACACGCTAGCCACTGCCGGGGACCAGGACAAATTGACCCTATCGACGGCGGCATGTCAATACCGGCCATCGGGCTCGTCGTGTGGATAATCGCGCTTCCGCTCCCGGGTTTGACCGGAGGCCCCTCGACCCGTAGATTTAGGCAGTTGACCCAGCCTGTCGAGGCTGCCCCATCTTCCCAGCCGCACTCGTCGGCCCCGTGGACCAACCTGAGTGGAGACTCACCGTGAGCAAGCGCACCTTCCAGCCGAACAACCGCAAGAAGGCCAAGAAGCACGGCTTCCGCCTCCGCATGCGCACCCGTGCCGGCCGTGCCATCCTCGCCGCCCGTCGTGGCAAGGGACGCACCGAGCTCTCCGCGTAGCGCGTGCTCGCTCGGCGGAACCGCGTGACGAGCGGTGCGGATTACCGCACCATCGTGCGCCGGGGACGCCGGGCATCCAGCGGGACCGCGGTCGTCTACGCGACCACCGGGTCCGCGGATGCGCCGACCCGCTTCGGGTTCATCGTGTCCAAGAAGGTCGGCAACGCCGTCACCCGCAACACCGTCCGTCGCCGGCTCAAGGCGGTCACCGCGGGGCTGCTGACGGAGGTCCCCTCAGGATCGTCCGTCGTCATCCGCGTCCTGCCAGGCATGGAGCTGACGGCGTGGGATACCCTGCAGGAGGAGATCGCGTCAGCCGTGATGCGGGCCGTGAGGACGAGATGATGAGGGCACTGACCTCCATCGTCCTAGCGCCTCGGAACGTGGCGATCGCGTTCCTCACCATCTACCGACGCGTCGTCTCCCCTCTGTACGGAGACGTCTGTCGCTACTACCCCTCCTGCTCTGCCTACGGGCTCGAGGCGGTCCAGGAGCACGGGCTCGTCCGCGGCGGCGCTCTCGCGGCGTGGCGCGTGTGCCGGTGCCACCCGTGGGCGGAGGGCGGCATCGACGACGTCCCCGTCCGGCGGGATCAGCACTACCGACGCACGCTGCTCGGATTCGTCGTCGCACCCAGCCACGGAAAGGGCTAACGACTACTCATGGACTTCCTCGGAACGATCCTGTGGCCGATCAAGTGGGTCATCGAACTCATCCTGGTCGGCTTCCACACCCTCTGGACGAGCCTCGGGCTCGACCCGGACAACGGTGCGACCTGGGTGCTGTCCATCGTGGGCCTCGTGCTCGTGGTGCGCGCCGCGCTCATCCCGATCTTCGTGCGCCAGATCAAGAACCAGCGGCGCATGATGGAGGTCGCGCCGCAGCTGAAGAAGATCCAGGACAAGTACAAGGGCAAGCGCGACCAGTTCTCCCGCGAGGCGATGTCCCGCGAGACCATGGCGCTCTACAAGGACACTGGCACCAACCCGCTCAGCAGCTGCCTGCCGCTGCTGCTCCAGATGCCGATCTTCTTCTCGCTCTACTCCGTGCTGCACCGCGCCGCCGTCGAGGAGCTCCCCGGCATCGGCCTGCTCAACGCGCAGCTCTCCCGGTCGTTCGGCGAGTCGTCGTTCCTCGGCGCTCCCCTGCAGTCCGCCATCTCCACGTCCCAGGGCAGCATCCCCGTCATCGTCATCGCGACGACCATGGTCGTCCTGATGAGCGCCTCGCAGTTCATCACGCAGCTCCAGATCATGGCGAAGAACATGTCCGAGGAGACCAAGGCCAGCCCGATGTTCAAGCAGCAGCGCATCCTGCTGTACATCCTCCCGCTGGTCTTCGCGGTGTCCGGCATCGCGTTCCCGCTCGGCGTGATGTTCTACTGGCTCGTCTCGAACTTCTGGACCATGGGGCAGCAGTTCCTGGTGATCCGCAACATGCCGACACCCGGCAGTGAGGCTGCCCGCGCTCGCGAGGCGCGACTGGCTCGGAAGGGCAAGCTCGTGGCTCCCGAGGCCTCCGCGGACGCCGGCACGGTTGTGGTGGAGGAGCGCAAGCCCGTCCAGCGGCAGCAGCCCGTCGGCAAGAACCGCGCCAAGAAGCAGGCGGGATCCAAGAACCGATGAGCGAGCCGATCCCTGCATCCCCCGCGGACCTCGTGGCCGTGACCCCGGCGTCCGAGACGGCCGATGAGCCTCGTGCGGACGCGGACGGCATGCCGGCGAGCGCTGGCGACGAGGGGGACATCGCCGCGGACTACATCGAGGAGCTCCTCGACATCTGCGACCTCGACGGCGACATCGACATCGACCAGCGCGGCGGTCGCGCGTACGTCTCCGTCGACGCCGCGGACTCGCAGGACCTGCGTCTGCTGTCCGATCCGGAGACCGTGACGGCCCTGCAGGAGCTCACACGGCTTGCCGTGCAGAACAAGACCGGCGCGTTCTCGCGCCTGATCCTGGATGTCGGGGGATCGCGGGATGCGCGACAGGCGGAGCTGGGTCGGCTCGTGGATCGTGCCATCGAGCGCATCTCGGCGGGATCCTCTTCGGCTGCGCTTCCTCCCATGTCCTCCTACGAGCGCAAGCTGGTCCACGACATCGTGGCGGAGCGTGGGTACACCTCCGAGTCCGAAGGTGAAGGCCGCGATCGCCACACGGTGATCACCAAGGCGTGATCGTCATCGCCGCTGCCGGAGAGGGGCAGGATCCACGGAATCCTGCCCCTCTTGCGCGCTCCGGGTCTGCGTGCTGACACGCACGTGTCACCAAAAGGTCGCGAATGTGTGGCAGCAGCTACCCCGCAGCGCGAGCCGCGGAATCGCGTGTTTCACGTGAAACGTTCCGTAGAGGACCGCATCGTGACCAGCTCCGTCGCACTCTACGAGGCGGTGTGACCCTGACCCGTAGGTAGTGCACCAATCCACCGCCAACGATGGGCATCCTTCGCAGGCTCAGCCTGGGGCATGCATCCACCAGCACCGCGACTGCCCAGCGTGGGCGCCACGTGTGCTGTTTGCCGCCGAACTCAGCTGCTGTAGCCACCCACAGTGGGCCGACGTTTCACGTGAAACACCGATACCCGTGCTCCGCGCGGATGCCCCGGACCCATCAGCTAAACTCGACGCACGACGACGACTGCCGCTGAGTTCGTGTTTCCAGCAGCAATCGGAGCGTCGAGGCCGTGAATCACATGAGGGACGAGAACCGAGGTCAGGATGAATGACGAACTGACCATCGAGGCGGAGCCGGCCGCCGCGGCCCAGCTCTTCGGCGACCAGATAGGTACCGCCCGTCTCTTCGCCGACGACCTGGGGAAACGGGGCGAGGAGCTCGGGCTCATCGGTCCGCTGGAACCGGCTCGCTTGTGGAGTCGCCACATCCTCAATTCGGTACTGGTGGCACCCCTGCTGCGACCCGGACTCGTCGGGGACGTCGGCACTGGTGCTGGGCTTCCTGGTCTCGTGTTGGCCATCGCGCGTCCCGACGTCGACTTCGTCCTGATCGAGCCCATGGAGCGCCGTGTGGCGTGGCTCGAAGAACAGGTCGGTCTCCTCGGACTGCCCAACGTACGCGTGGACCGTGCCCGCGCGGAAGAGGTCGCGACGAAATACGTCCTCGATCAGGTGACCGCTCGGGCGGTGAGCGCCTTCGCCAAGCTGATTCCGCTGACTGTGCCGATGGTCCGAACCGGCGGCGAATTGGTCTTGATGAAGGGCGCCAATGCCGAGCGGGAAGTGGAGGCGGCGAGCAAGGCGATCCGGAAGTACCATCTCGAGGACGTGGAGGTCATCACGCTGGGCAAAGGTGTGGTGACGGAGACGACCCGCGTCATCCGCGCCCGCGTGGAGTGACTTTCCCGGTCTTTTATGCTGACCAGCGCGAGATTCACCGTTGCGCGGCAGATGTTTCACGTGAAACGCACCACGCTCTGACGCACATGTCACCGCTCATCCACCACCGATGCGAAGGATCCCCATGGACGACGACCTGAGTCCCATCATGCGGGAGCTCTCGGAGACCAATCGGCGGCGGAAGGCACTCGCCGGCCAGGTGCTCCCGCGGCCGCAGTCGACCCGGGTGTTCACGATCGCGAATCAGAAGGGCGGTGTCGGCAAGACGACCTCGACGGTCAACCTCGCCGCGGCTCTTGCCAAGTCCGGAGCCAGCACGCTGGTCATCGACCTCGACCCGCAGGGCAACGCATCCACCGCGCTGGGAGTCGACCGGCAGGGGGACATCACGAGCGTGTATGACGTGCTCGTGGACGAGGCCCCCATCGTCGACGCCATCCAGAGCAGCCCCGAGTTCGACACGCTCGCGTGTGTCCCGGCGACGATCCACCTGGCGGGCGCCGAGATCGAACTGGTCGCTCTGCCCCATCGCGAGCGGCGCCTGCGGATCGCCTTGGATGCCTTCCTGGGATCGGCGGAGGGGAGGGGCTACGACTACGTCTTGATCGACTGCCCACCATCCCTGGGGCTGCTCACCATCAACGCGTTCGCTGCGGCGCGTGAGGTGCTCATCCCCATCCAGTGCGAGTACTACGCGTTGGAGGGGCTGAGCCAACTGCTGTCCAACATCCAGCTCATCTCGCAGCACCTCAACCCGGAGCTCGCACTGTCCACGATCCTGCTCACGATGTACGACGGCAGGACGAACCTGGCTCAGCAGGTGGCCGCCGAGGTCCGTGAGCACTTCCCCGAGCAGACGCTGGCCACGCTGATCCCGCGCTCGGTGCGCATCAGCGAGGCCCCGAGCTATGGACAGAGCGTCATCAGCTACGACCCCAATTCGCCCGGCGCGCTCTCCTACCTGGAGGCCGCAGCCGAGATCGCACATCGAGGAGCTTCGAGATAATGGCAACCAAGAGAACCGGCCTAGGGCGCGGCATCGGCGCCCTCATCCCCACGTCCGACGAGCGCAGCCGCCCGGTCGATGTGTTCTTCCCCGACTCGGCTGCAGCGGGGGCTCCGTCCGGGGTCGCCAAGGGCAGCCGCGACGCAGACGCATCCCGCGAGCCGGAGCTCGTCGCCGTCCCCGGCGCACGACTCGCGAACCTGGATCCCGCAGACATCACGCCGAATGCCCAGCAGCCGCGGACGGACTTCCGTCCGGACGAGTTGCAGGAGCTGGTGGTCTCCATCCGCGAATACGGCGTCTTGCAGCCGATCGTGGTTCGTCCCCTCGGTGTGGACGGCACAGGACGTGCGCGCTACGAGCTCGTGATGGGGGAGCGACGTCTCCGTGCCACCAAGGAGCTCGGGCTCGACACGATCCCGGCGGTCATCAAGGACACGGCCGACGAGTCGATGCTGCGCGACGCGCTCCTCGAGAACCTGCACCGGTCGGAGCTCAATCCCCTTGAAGAGGCCAGCGCCTACCAGCAGCTGCTGGCGGACTTCGCCATCACCCAGGACGAGCTCGCGACGCGGCTGGGACGATCGCGGCCGCAGATCACCAACACCATCCGGCTGCTCCGTCTGCCCGAAGACGTGCAGCACCGCGTCGCCGCGGGCGTGCTCTCCGCCGGGCATGCCCGTGCGATCCTCTCGTCGGGCGATGACGACGCGATGCGACTGCTGGCCGACAAGATCGTCAACGAGGACCTCTCCGTGCGGGCCGCCGAGGCGGCGGCGCAGCGTGGGCAGAAGACGACGAAGCCGCGCAGGTCGACGGCGTCCGCGCGCACGGCGCACCTCGACGACACGGCTCAGCGCATCGGGGATCACCTCAACACGAGCGTCCGGGTCACGATGTCGGCCCAGAAGGGGCAGATCGTCATCGACTTCGCGACCGTCGGTGATCTCGCCCGCATCGCGGACGAGATGGGTGTCCCTGCCGAGTCCACGGAGGCGTGAGTCGGGCTCCGGCCGCGTGAGGCGCGTGCGCTCCGAGGGCGACCAGAGGAGGGCCGACGCAGCCAGCGTGGGCTCTCGCCCCCTGTGATGCGTCAGCGGCCGGCGACGACCTCGGCGAGTCGACGGTAGAGGGATCCGACCTCGATGCCCG
The DNA here is from genome assembly GCF_027858075.1 of Clavibacter sp. CT19. NCBI lineage: Bacteria > Bacillati > Actinomycetota > Actinomycetes > Micrococcales > Microbacteriaceae > Clavibacter > Clavibacter sp. CT19. Next base: position 187,466 of record NZ_JAQHYR010000006.1, read on the forward strand.
CAGCGGTGAGACCCTGGGGCAGCAGCGACGTCTCCGTGAGGCCGGGGATGACGTTGACCTCGAGGAACCACGGAGTGCCCGCCGCGTCCACGATGAGATCCACCCGGGACATCTGGCCGATGCCCAGGGCGCGGTGGATGCGCACCGCTGCGTCGGCCACCGCGCCGCTCGCGGCGTCGGCCAGCCGCGCCGGGGTGTAGAAGCGGGTGAGGCCCGCGTTGTACCGCGCCTCGTAGCCGTACACGCCGGACGTGGGCACGATCTCGGTGGCGGGGAGCGCCTCCGGTCCGGCGCCGGTGTCGAGGACGCCGATGGCGATCTCCGTGCCGTCCACGAACTGCTCGATCACGGCGACGTCGCCGTACGTGTACGCGTCGACCATTGCGCGGGGGAGGGCATCCGCGTCGCGCACGATCGTGACGCCCTGGGCGGATCCGCCCCGCGCCGGCTTCACCGCGTACGGTGCCGGCATCGACTCGCCCACCAGGCGCAGGACCGCGGCGGCGCCCAGCTCGCGGAAGGTGTCCTTCGGGAGCGTGACCGAACGCGGGGTGCGGATCCCGGCGGCCTCCGCCATGGCCTTCGCGGTCGGCTTGTCCCACGCGAGGCGCGCCGCCCGAGCGGAGGATCCGACGTACGGCACGCCGGCCAGCTCCAGGAGCCCGAGAAGGGCGCCGTCCTCGCCGCTGGCACCGTGCAGGACCGGCCAGACGACCGCGGGAGGAGTGTCGCGGAGGAAGTCGAGCAGGGTCGCGTCCGGATCGCGCAGCGTGGCCTGCACGCCCGCGCTCCGCAGCGCATCCGCCACGCGACGGCCGCTGCGGAGGGAGACGTCTCGCTCGTGGGAGATCCCGCCGGCCAGGACGACGACGGAGAGGGGCTCGTGTGCGGTCATGATGCTCGATCCAGTCGTGTTCGGAGTCCGAGGAGGTGCAGGGGAGCGGGTCAGTCCAGGTCCGGCGGCGGCGCTGAGACGCTCGTCGTTGTGCGCGAGGACAGCGCGCCCGTGCCCGAGAAGGTCGTGAGCAGGTCGAGCTCATCGTCGATCACGCCCGCCATGCGCCGGATGCCCTCGCGGATCCGCTCCGGCGTGGGGTAGCAGAACGACAACCGGATGGCGTCGCGACCGCGGCCGTCGGCGTAGAAGGCCGTGCCGGGCGTGTACGCGACGAGCGCGGTGACGGCGCGGGGCAGCATCTGCTTCGAGTCGAGCTGCTCCGGGAGCTTCAGCCAGACGTAGAAGCCGCCGTTCGGGACGGTCCAGCTGAGGCTCGGGAGGTGCTCCTGCAGCGCGGACAGCGTCGCGTCGCGCCGCTCGCGGTACACGTCGCGGAAGGTGTCGATCTGGCCCTTCCAGTCGGACGCGTGCAGGTACTCCGAGATGATGAGCTGGCTGAAGGAGCTGGGGGAGAGGACGGCGGACTCCTGCGCGAGGATCAGCTTCTCTCGGATGGCGTGCGGCGCGAGCGCCCAGCCGACGCGGAACCCGGGGGCGAGCGTCTTGGAGAACGAGCCGAGGTAGATGACGCCCTCGTCGTCGAGGCTGCGCAGGGCGTCGGGAGCCGGACGGTCGAACCAGAGGAGGCCGTAGGGGTTGTCCTCCAGCACGAGGATGTCGTTCGACCGGCAGATCTCGAGGATCTCCGGGCGGCGTGCGGCCGACATCGTGACGCCGGCGGGGTTGTGGAAGTTGGGGACCGTGTAGAGGAACTTGATGGTGCGGCCCTCGCCGCGGATCCGCGTGATCGCCTCGCGGAGCGCCTCGGGGACGAGCCCGTCGTCGTCCATGACCACGTGCTCGACGACCGCCTGGTAGCTGCGGAAGACGCCGATCGCGCCGACGTAGCTGGGGGCCTCGGCGAGGATCACGTCCCCCGGGTCGATGAAGAGCTTGGTGACGAGGTCGAGCGCCTGCTGCGAGCCCGTGGTGGTGACGATGTCGTCGACGCTGCCGCGGATGCCCTCGAGCGCCATGATCTCGAGGATGTCCTCGCGGAGCTCCGGCGTGCCCTGGCCACCGCCGTACTGGAGGGCGACCGGGCCCCGCTCGCGCATGACCTTCTCCATCGCCGTGACGATGAGCTCCTGCGGGAGGGCGGAGACGAACGGCATGCCACCGGCGAGCGAGACGACCTCAGGTCGGGAGGCCACGGCGAAGAGGGCGCGCACCTCGGAGGCGCTGAGTCCCGAGGTCCTCTCCGCGTAGTGGGGGAACCAGGGGTCGAGGTTGGTGCCCGCGGGATCGCGGGGGCTGCCTGCAGAAGTCACGTCACGTCTCTCACTGTCCGATTGCCGATCAGCCTAACGGGCGGTCGCGGAGGGGAGGCTCGGCCTGGCCGGGCACGGTCCACGACGCCGGGACGACGGAGGGCCCGGCACCTGTCCGGTGCCGGGCCCTCCGAGCGGGGAGTCGCGATCCTGCGGGAACGCGACGCGGGATCACTTGAGGAAGTCGGCGAACTCCTGCTCGAGGGCGGGCTTCGGCTTGGCGCCGATGACCGTCTTGACGACCTCGCCGGCCTGGAAGACCTTCATGGCGGGGATCGACGTGATCTTGTACTTCATGGCGACCTCGGGGTTGTCGTCCACGTCGATCTTCACGAGCTCGATGCCGGGGTTCTCGGCGGCGATCTGGTCGAGGATCGGGGAGACGGCCTTGCACGGGCCGCACCAGGGGGCCCAGAAGTCGACGATGACGGTCTTCTCGGCATCGAGGACGTCGGCCTGGAAGCTGGCGTCGGTGACGTCGCGTGCGTGGGACATGTGTGCTCCTTCGTGCGGTTCGTGCGGATCCGGGCGTCTCCCGGATCCCGAGGCGGGGACGGGGCCTACGGCCCCGGGACTACGCGTGCTCGGCGCCGACGAGCTCGCCGTCGGGATCCACCGCGCTGCCGGCTGCGGGGGCGCCGTGGCCGGCGGCTCCGTCCGGGCCGTCGGACGCCGCGTCGAGCAGCGCGTCGGGCAGGGACGCGAGGAAGTGCTCCGCGTCGAGCGCGGCGATGGTGCCGGAGGCGGCGGCCGTGATGGCCTGGCGGTAGGTGGGGTCGATGACGTCGCCGGCGGCGAAGACGCCCGGCAGGTTCGTGCGGGAGGAGCGGCCGTCGACGGCGATGGTGCCCTCGGTGGTGAGCTCGAGCTGCTGGTGGAAGAGGTGCGTGCGTGGGTCGTTGCCGATCGCGATGAAGAGGCCGTCGAGCGCCAGAGGGCGCTGCTCGCCGGTGACCGTGTCCTCGAGGACCACGCCGTCGACCTTCTCGTCGCCCGTGATGTCGACCACCTGCGCGTTCCAGACGAACTCGATCTTCGGGTTCTCGAACGCCCGCTCCTGCATGATCTTCGAGGCGCGGAGCGAGTCCTTGCGGTGGATGACATAGACCTTCTCCGCGAAGCGCGTGAGGAAGGTGGCCTCCTCCATGGCGCTGTCTCCGCCGCCGACGACCGCGATGGTCTTCTGGCGGAAGAAGAACCCGTCGCAGGTGGCGCACCAGGAGACGCCGTGGCCGCTCAGGCGGTCCTCGGCGGGGAGGCCGAGCTTGCGGTACGCGGATCCGGTGGCGGCGATGATCGCGAGGCCCTCGTGCACGTCGCCGTTGCCGAGGGTGACGCGCTTGACGTCCCCCTCCAGCTCCACGGAGGTGACGTCGTCGAGGACGACCTCGGTGCCGAAGCGCTCGGCCTGCGCCTGCATCGCCATCATGAGGTCGGGGCCCTGGATGCCCTCGGGGAAGCCCGGGTAGTTCTCGACCTCGGTCGTGTTCATCAGCTCGCCGCCGGCCTCGACCGAGCTCGCGATGAGGAGGGGGGTGAGGTTGGCGCGCGCGGCGTAGATGGCGGCCGTGTACCCGGCCGGTCCCGAACCGATGATGATGATCTGACGCACGACGGCCTCTCCTCCACTGCTCGGCGGGGCACCGTCCCGGCGCCCGCTCACCTCTGCAACAGACCCACGGTAGCGGCTATTCCTCCGCCTCCCCCGGGCGGACAGGCCGGCCGTGGAGGAGCCGTGGCGCATGCGGCGGGCGGGGCGGATGACGGGTCAGCGGCGACGGATGCGGCGCATCACGGGCCCCGCGAGCTGCTGCAGCTCCGACGAGCGCATGGCGGCCAGGGCCGCGAGGTAGACGGCCGTCATGACCGCGGCGAGCGGGATGCCCACGAGGAGCGCCTGGCCCTTCGACGCGACGCCCACGCCGGCGAACGCGCCGCCGGAGACGAGCACGAGGAGGCCGAGACCGACGAGCGCGGTCGGAACGGCCGCGACGACGAAGCGGACGGTGCTGCGGAGGATCCGCCGCCCGTCGATGCGCCCGATGCGGCGCCGGAGGAGCACGGCCGCGAGCACCGCCTGCCCGGTGACGGTGACGGTCTGCAGCACCGCGAGGCCCACGCCGATCAGCTCCACCGGCTGCTGCGCGATGACGAGCGCGCCGGCGATGAACACGACGACCTGGACGCTCTGGATCACGAACGGCGTCCGCGTGTCCGACAGGGCGTAGAAGGCACGCTGCAGCACGAAGAGGGTGCTGAACGCGGGCAGCCCCAGGATGAAGGCGATGAGCACCATCCCGTAGCCGCGGACCTCGCCGATGTCGCCCGAGACCATCACGCGTGCGACCGGACCGGCGAGGACCGCGATGAGCGCGGTCGACAGGACGGTCATCAGCGCGACGGTGCGGATCGCGGAGGAGAGGTCGAGACGCATGCTGTCGTGGTCCCCCTCGCCCGCGTGGGTGCTCATACGCGTGAAGTAGGCGGTGGCGATGGAGACCGCGAAGATCGAGTGCGGGAGCATGAAGAACAGCCACGCGTTGAGCAGGATCGTGCTCGACGGGCTGTCCGAGGTGGCCGCGATGTTGGCCACGTTCGACTGCGCGACGCCGGCGAGCTGCGTCACGACGAGCATGCCGAAGGTCCAGCCCGCGAGCCGTCCGGCGGTGCCGAGGCCCACGCCGCGCCAGGCGAAGTCGAAGCGGAAGCGGAGGCCCACGCGGCGCCAGAAGACGAAGAGGATGAGCGCCTGCGCGACGACGCCCAGGGTCGCGGATCCGGCCAGCACGAGGATCTTGTCGAGGCTCCAGTCGTCCACCGGGCGGCTGCCGGATCCGAACATCGCCTGGAAGAGGAGCAGCCCGGCGATGGCGACGACGTTGTTGAGGACCGGCGCCCAGGTGAAGGGCCCGAAGGACCCGCGGGCGTTGAGGACCTCCCCGAGCACCGCGTAGAGGCCGTAGAAGAAGATCTGCGGGAGGCACCAGTAGGCGAACGCGACCACGAGGGCGAACACGTCGGGCGGCAGCGTGGCCGCGTAGATGCCGGAGACGACCGGGGCGCCCACGGTGGCGAGGACCGTGACGCCGCCGAGCACGACGATCGCGATGGTCACCAGCTTGTTGATGTAGCCGGCGCCGCCGTCCGCGTGCTTGGCGGCGCGCACGACCTGCGGCACGAGGACGGCGTTGAGGACGCCGCCGGCGATGATCACGTAGATGTTGTTCGGCAGCTGGTTCGCGTTGGAGAAGGCGTTGGAACTGCCGAGGGTCGCGCCGATGGTCTGCAGCAGCACGATCGCCTTGATGAAGCCGAGGATGCGGGAGACGAACGTGCCCGACGCGAGCAGGGCCGACGCGCGGCCGATGCCGCCGCCCCGGGAGGTGGGCGCGGTCACGGGGTGGCCCCGGCGGCGGTCGACGCGGTCCGGTCAGTCATCGGTCTCCTCGGGCAGGCCGGCGAGCTGCCGGGCTCGGGCGCGGCGGCGCTTGCGGATGCTGCGATAGAGGCCGAAGCCGAACAGGAGGGCCACGGCGGCGACGAAGAGCGTCGTCACCACGGCCTCGAACCCGGCGCGGATGAAGAGCTCCACGGGTGCGCTGTCGCCGACCTGCACGCTGCCGTCCTCGGTGGTGAGGCGGGCGGTGACCACGACGTCGCCGTTGGAGATGGAGGTGATGGGCGGCCGGGCGGAGGCGCTGCCGTGCGCGGGGACCGTGACGACCGCGGAGTCGTCCACGCGGATCCGGCCGCTGCCCGCGGTGATGGAGAGGCGCACGGTGACGGGCTGGTCGAGGGCGTTGCTGACGTTGATGAGCAGGCTCGTCGTGTCGCTGATGACGGTGTTCTGCCGCGTGGTGATGGCGACCGAGGACAGCAGCTCGTCGGCCTGGGCCACGTAACCGTCCTGGGTGGTCGCGGCGCCATCCGCGGTCTCGCGCCAGCGCGTCGAGAGGGTGGCGAGGAGGAGCAGGCGCTGCTGGCCGGTGATGAGCTCCGGCCGCTCGACGGCCTTGGCGAACGCGGCGACCTGCGCCTCCAGGGACAGGGAGTCGGCGACGCGACGGACGCGGGCCGCGTCCTCCGGGTGGTCGACGACCTGGACCTCGACGGCCGGGCTGCCGAGAGCCGCGCTGAGGGGTGCCGTGTCGCTGTAGGGCAGCGCGCCGATGGCGTCGAGCAGCTGGCCGAGGCGCCCGTTCGATGCGGCCCAGCCGCGCTCCAGGGCCGCGACGACGACGTGGCCGTCGGCCTCGCGGGCATCGGCGGCGAGGGTGGCCGAGAGCCGGGCGAGCGCGATGCCGAAGCCCTGGTCGGTCTCGGCGGAGAGCGCCTGGTCGACGAGGGCCGAGACGTCCGCGTCCGTGACGAGCACCGTGGTGTCGCCCGCGTTCCCGACGGCGCCCACGCGGGCCGAGCTCGCGGATCGGACGTCGTCGCTCGAGAGGATCGTGGTCGTCGTGCCGCTCGCGGCGAAGACCCCGAGGTCGGACGTGACGGCGGTGCCGGCGAGCGGCCAGGCGAAGCCGGACATGGTGTAGTCCCACGCCGTGAGGTCCGCGAGGCTCGGCACGGGGGACGCGGCGGGAGCGCCCGGCGTGGGGGTGGGCTGGGGGCTGCCGCTCTCCCCGGGGGAGGGCGTCGCGAGACCCGCGGTCGCGGATCCACGACCGGCCCCGGCGGCGGCGGGGCTCGCGGTGGGCGCCGGGGACTCCTCGGGCGTCCGGGTGGGCGAGGGCGACGGGCTCGCTCCGGGAGCGGCGAAGCGGCCCGGGCGCAGCGCGTAGGTGGCGTCCGTCGGGGCGAGGAGGGTGGCGGCCCCGGCCTGCGCCTGCACGGCGACGTCGGCGTCGGCCCACGCGAGGGCGAAGGTCTCGTTGGGGATGGTCTTCAGGCGCTCCAGCCACCCGAGGGCGGACGCGGGCGCGTCGGTGCCGAGGATGCGGATGGAGGCGAGGATGCGCGGATCGATGCCCACCGCGACCGGGCGGCCCACGACGGCATCCAGCTGGCGGGTGAGCGTGCCGGTCGTGCCCGTGTAGGTGGCCAGCGCCTCGGCGTCGATCAGGTCGGATGCGCTGGGCGGCACGGTCAGCGGCATCACCGCGGCGACCGGCGTGGCCGCGGGATCCGTTCCGGGGCTCCAGACGACGGCTCCGCGGCCGGTGCTGACGGTGGTCCCACCGGACGCGAGCACCGCCGTGAGGCCCCGGGGGCCGAACCCGCCGCGGGTGCCCTGCAGGCCCACGGTGGCGGCCGGCACGGTGACGGGCACGTCGACGGTGCCGCCCGCGGCGACCTCCGGCGATCCGGTCCGGCCGATGCGCGGACCCGTGCGCGCGTTCGCCTCGGTGCCCGAGACGTCGAGCCAGCCGTCGATCTTCGTGCGCGTGTCGAGCACGGTGCGGTTGAGGTCGAGGTCGATCTGCCCGGCCGGCACCGCCACGTCCGTCGCGTTGACGACCGTTACCGTGACCTGCAGGTCCTCGCCCGGGCGCAGGATGCCCGCGGCGGCCGGGGTCACCGACAAGGTGACGCCCTCGGTCGCGGCGTGCGCCGGGGTCGCCGGACCGGCGACCGTCCCGGCGGCGAGGGTCCCGGCGGCGACCGTGACGCACACGAGGGTGGAGATCGTGCGTCTGGCGGATCGCCGGATCAGCCGGAGGGCTCTGTCCGTGCGGGTGGGGCCGGCGTCGTGTCGAGGCGCGGCGTGCATCTGGCGATTCTAAAGCGCTGGCCCCGGGCGCCCGTGAGCGCTCGCCGTGGTCTCGGAAGCCCGTCGCGCCGCCGCCGTAGACTGTCCGACCATGCACAGCGTCGCACAGGCCCTCGAGCGTCTCCGCGAGCTGGCCGCATCGCCCCCGGTCGCCGTGCTCGCGCGCGCCTTCCACGAGGCCGGCCACGAGCTCGCCCTCGTCGGCGGACCGGTGCGCGACGCGTTCCTCGGCCGTGCCGCCACCGACCTCGACCTCACCACGGATGCCCGCCCCGACCGCATCCTCGAGATCGTGAAGCCCGTCGCCGACGCCCACTGGGACATCGGACGCGCGTTCGGCACGATCGGGGCGCGCGTGAAGGGGGAGCAGGTCGAGATCACGACCTACCGCACCGACCAGTACGACGGCGTGTCCCGCAAGCCCGAGGTCGAGTTCGGCTCCTCGCTCGAGGAGGACCTCGTGCGCCGCGACTTCACGGTGAACGCGCTCGCCGTGCGCCTGCCGCAGGTCGTGCTGGTGGATCCGTCGGGCGGCATCGACGACCTCCTCGCGCAGGTGCTCCGCACGCCCGTGGCCCCCGAGGTCTCCTTCGGCGACGACCCGCTCCGCATGATGCGCGCCGTCCGCTTCGCCTCCCAGCTCGGCTTCCGGCTCGACGACGCGGCGCTCGCCGCCATCCGCGACATGGCCCCGCGGATCCTCGACATCTCCGTCGAGCGCGTGAGCGACGAGCTCTCCAAGCTGCTCCGCACGCCCGAGCCGCGCGCCGGCCTCGACCTCCTCGTGGAGGGCGGCCTCGCGGAGCACGTGCTGCCGGAGCTGCCGGCGATGAAGCTCGAGGCCGACGAGCACCACCGTCACAAGGACGTCTACCAGCACTCCCTCCAGGTGCTCGACCAGGCCATCGACCACGAGCGCAGCCGCCACGCGGGCGAGGCGCCGGACCTGGTGCTCCGTCTGGCGGCGCTCCTCCACGACATCGGCAAGCCGTCGACGCGGCGGCTGGAGCCGGGCGGGGTCGTCACGTTCCACCACCACGACGTGGTCGGCGCGAAGATGGCGAAGCGCCGCCTGCGCGCGCTCCGCTTCGACAACGACACCATCGCGTCGGTCTCCCGCCTCGTCGAGCTGCACCTCCGCTTCTTCGGCTACACGGAGGGCGGCTGGACCGACTCCGCCGTCCGCCGGTACGTCCGCGACGCCGGCCCCGAGCTCGAGCGCCTGCACATCCTGACCCGCGCCGACGTCACCACGCAGAACCGCCGCAAGGCCGACCGCCTCGGATTCGCCTACGACGACCTCGAGACCCGCATCGCCGAGCTCGCCGAGCAGGAGGAGATGGCGGCCGTGCGGCCGGACCTCGACGGCGAGGCCATCATGCGGATCCTCGACGTGCCGCCCGGCCCGGTCGTCGGCCGCGCGTACCGCTTCCTCCTGGAGCTGCGGCTCGACGAGGGCCCGCTCGACGAGGACGAGGCCACGCGCCGCCTCGTCGCGTGGTGGGCGGCCCAGCAGGGCTGATCCGCCGCTCCCGCATGCCGACGCGGATCCGGCTGGTGCGCCTCCTCCCCATCCGGTAGTCTTGCGAGGTTGTCCGCCCGGCGGCGGGATTCCCCTCCTCCGCGCGGACAGATGCACATACCCTCCTGTCGCAGATCGTCTGCGACCGTTCAAGTCCGAAGGAGGTGGGTTAGTGACGCATCAGTACGAACTCATGGTGATCCTGGATCCCGAGATCGATGAGCGCACCGTCGCTCCCAGTCTCGACAAGTTCCTCAACGTCATCCGCACCAGCGGTGGCACCGTCGACAACGTCGACGTCTGGGGCCGTCGTCGACTGGCGTACGAGATCAACAAGAAGAACGAGGGCATCTACGCCGTCGTCCAGCTCACCGCCACGAGCGAGGCCACGCAGGAGCTCGACCGCCAGCTGGGTCTGTCCGAGGCCGTCATGCGCACCAAGGTGCTGCGTGCCGAGGAGGCCATGGCCATGGTCGCCACCGCTGCGAAGCTCGCCGACGAGAAGGCCGCCCGCAAGGCCGCCGCCACGTCCAAGGCCGCAGACGCCGCGCCCCAGGCGCCCGCCACGGACGCCGCTCCGGCGACGCCCGGCAAGCCGGCGGCGCAGGCCGCTTCCAGCGAGAAGACCGGGGAGTAGTCGATGGCCGGCGAAACCATCATCACGGTCGTGGGCAACCTCACCAGTGATCCGGAGCTGCGATACACGCAGAACGGGCTGGCGGTAGCCAACTTCACCATCGCCTCCACGCCGAGGTCCTTCGACCGCGCGAGCAACGACTGGAAGGACGGCGACGCCCTCTTCCTCCGTGCGAGCGTGTGGCGCGAGTTCGCCGAGCACGTGGCGTCCTCGCTCACCAAGGGCTCGCGTGTCGTCGCGACCGGCCGCCTCAAGCAGCGGTCGTACGAGACGAAGGAGGGCGAGAAGCGCACCTCCATCGAGCTCGAGGTCGACGAGATCGGCCCCTCGCTCCGGTACGCCACGGCGCAGGTCACCCGCGCATCGGGCGGCGGCGGCAACGGCGGAGGCAACTCCGGCGGTGGCGGTCGCGGCCAGTTCGGCGGCGGGCAGCCCCAGCAGCAGGTGGCCGAGGAGCCGTGGGGCACCCCCGCGAGCTCCGGCGGAGGCAACTCCGGCGGCGACGGCGGCTGGTCCAACCCCGGCAACTTCAACGACGAGACGCCCTTCTAGGGCTCGTCGCACTACGTACGAAAGACAGGAAGAATCATGGCTGGAAAGAGCAGCGGCGACCGCCGCAAGCCTCTCCGCGGAGCCAAGGGCGGGAAGAACGCCGCCCCGGCGAAGTCCATCCGCGTCGGCGTCATCGACTACAAGGATGTCGCCACCCTCCGCAAGTTCATCTCCGAGCGGGGAAAGATCCGCGCTCGTCGCATCACCGGTGTCTCGGTGCAGGAGCAGCGCCTCATCGCGCGCGCAGTCAAGAACGCGCGTGAGATGGCACTTCTCCCCTACGCCGGCTCCGGCCGTTAAGGGGTAATGGAATGTCGAAAGTGATCCTCACGACCGAGGTCTCCGGCCTCGGTTCCCCCGGCGACGTCGTCGAGGTCAAGAACGGGTTCTCCCGCAACTACCTCGTCCCCCAGGGCTTCGCGGTCATCTGGAGCCGTGGCGGCGAGAAGCAGATCGAGCAGATCAAGGCCGCGCGTGCCGCTCGCGAGCACGCGACCATCGAGGAGGCGCAGGACCTCAAGAGCCGCCTCGAGGCCAAGGTCGTCAAGCTGACCGTCAAGGCCGGCCAGGGCGGGCGCCTCTTCGGCTCCGTCAAGACGTCCGACATCGCCAAGGCGGTCGAGGAGTCCGGCATCGGCCAGGTCGACAAGCGCAAGATCGAGATCCCCAACGCCATCAAGGCCACGGGGAACCACGAGGCCACGATCCGGCTCCGTGACGACATCGTCGCCACGATCAGCCTGCAGGTCGTCGCCGCGAAGTAACGCAGCACGAGTTCGATGGCGGTGGGCATGATGCCCACCGCCATCGGCGGTTAACCGGCCGGTCAGAGGGCCCTCGATCCCCAGCCCCATCCACAGGCCAAGCCGTAGCAGAAGAACTCTCAAGCCCTGGTGCAGACTACTTTTCCCACATCGGGTGTGGAACTCGCAGAGCCTGTTCAGAAGCAGATTCGGCCCGGATATTCGTCCGAAGTGCACAGGCTTGTCCCCAGGTAGTCCACACGATGCCCGGCGTTTCGCCCACTTTGTCCACACCCCCATCCACAGGCGCATTTGGTGCCGCGGTGCGTCGATCCATATCGTGGGGCAGCGCCCGTCGAACGGGCCGCCACGGGCCCGTCAGGAGCCCGGCCGACACCCTCTCGAGCCGTGTCGGTGGTCCGAGCTAGAACGGTCGTGCGGGCGCATCCGCCCAGCCGACCGAGGGGAGCCGCACGTGTCCATCGCCCATCTGGGTCTCGCCGGCGAACGGGACGAGCGCGACAAGCGCGCCGGCCACGAGCGCACGCCGCCGCACGACCTCCTCGCCGAGCAGAGCGCCATCGGCGGCATGCTCCTCAGCAAGGACGCCGTGGCCGACGCGGTCGAGCAGGTGCGGGCGATCGACTTCTACATCCCCAAGCACGAGATCATCTTCGACGCCATCCTGTCGCTGTACTCCCACGGCGAGCCGACGGACGTCATCGCCGTCACCGACGAGCTCACGAAGCTCGGCGAGCTGAGCCGCGCCGGCGGTGCCGACTACCTGCACACGCTCACGAGCGTCGTGCCCACGGCGGCCAACGCGGGCTTCTACGCGTCCATCGTCGCGGAGAAGGCGGTGCTGCGGCGCCTGGTCGAGGCGGGCACCCGCATCGTGCAGATGGGCTACGCCAGCGAGGGCGAGGTCGTCGACCTCGTGAACAACGCGCAAGCGGAGATCTACGGCGTCACGGGCGGCGTCGAGGCGGAGGACTACGTCCCGCTCACGGACGCGGTCACGGTCGCCATCGACGAGATCGAGGCCGCGAAGGGCAAGGACGGCCAGATGACCGGCGTGCCCACGGGCTTCGCCGACCTCGATGCGCTCACCAACGGCCTGCACCCGGGCCAGCTCATCATCGTCGCCGCGCGCCCCGCGCTCGGCAAGTCCACGCTCGCGCTCGACTTCGCGCGCGCCGCGAGCATCAAGTACGACATGCCCTCCATCTTCTTCAGCCTCGAGATGGGGCGCAGCGAGATCGCGATGCGCCTGCTGTCCGCCGAGGCGTCCGTGCCGCTCCAGAGCATGCGCAAGGGCACCGTGGACGCACGCGACTGGACCACCATCGCGCAGACCCGCGGCCGCATCAACGACGCCCCGCTCTACATCGACGACAGCCCCAACATGACGCTCGTGGAGATCCGGGCGAAGTGCCGGCGGCTCAAGCAGAAGGTCGGGCTCAAGCTCGTCGTCATCGACTACCTGCAGCTCATGACGAGCGGCAAGAAGGTCGAATCGCGACAGCAGGAGGTCTCGGAGTTCTCGCGCGCGTTGAAGCTCATGGCGAAGGAGCTGCAGGTGCCGGTCATCGCGCTGTCGCAGCTGAACCGCGGGCCCGAGCAGCGTGCCGACAAGATGCCGGCCATCTCCGACCTCCGCGAGTCGGGTTCGCTCGAGCAGGACGCCGACATGGTCATCCTGCTGCACCGCGAGAGCGCCTACGAGAAGGACAACCCGCGCGCGGGCGAGGCCGACTTCATCGTGGCCAAGCACCGCAACGGGCCGACGGGCACCATCACGGTCGGCTTCCACGGGCACTTCTCGCGCTTCGCGGACATGCCCGCGGGCGGGTAGCGACGTCAGGCAGCCCGGCTGCAGCAGCAACGGTTGTATCCCTGAGTCACATCTGCGATGTGAGGCCCGCGGGGCTCATGCATCAGGTGTCAGATGTGTGACCTCAACGAACTCGCGCTTGGGTTCGTCCCAACTGCGAGATTGCGTCGAGCGCTGGTCGCATGACGTCGGAGTCAGCAGTCCAGTTGATGCAGATGATTCATGGGGTCGAGGGAAACTCCAATTGGTGCGGTTCCGTGATGGAAAGCGCCGGCCTGTGTCTGCCGGTCACGAGAACGTTAGCTACGAGAGCCACCGGTCTGCCTGGTGGCAGGTCACTGACCAAGAGCCTGAACCGCGCCTCATTGGGCATGAAGATCCACAACTCCTGTCCCTCATCACCAGCATCTGCGAGCACTCGCAGTAGCAGCAGCTCCGGATGCAGACTGTCCTCGTAAGCGTGGTACTTCACGATGCCTTGCACGAAGTACACCCGCCCTGGGTTGGTCTGAGCGTCCATTCGTAAAAACAGTACAGAGAACGCGTGGCGGCTCGGCGAGTACGCGAGTTCGTTCCAGGTGTAGACGGTATCAGCGAAACGTATCCTCTCGCTATTCGCCAGGTCAGGGTCAGCATCTATGGCTTGCGCGAATTGGATCAGTCCAGCCGCCGTGTTAATCGGGTAGCCGTATTCATAATGCGTGCGTGTGCGCCCAGTGCGTTCGCCTGTATTTGTCGGTGTCTGTATATGCGGGACAAGCAACCCAGTCAGGCGATGAATGTGGCGCCGAGACGTTCGATCGATGCGTTGGGCGCCAGAGCGTCCTGGAATCCGTTCGTGAGCAAGGGACACGTCGTGAGTCGATTCGTCCCGGATGACGAAGGACCCACTCACGGGCTCTCCGATACCGTTGCGAAATCGTGTGTACGGGCGTCGGTGCGAGCTGTAGATGACGGGGCAACCGACAACGACGCACTCCCACGGGCCCTGCCGCAGCTCTTCCTCGACCTCGTTCGCGTCCCACACATCGCCGGTCTCGCCGTGGCGCGCGAACCGCTGGGCAGACTGTTGAACCATCGATCCTCCCCTGTAGCTCGTGCCGGCCGAGCCCTGGTGGCCCACAAACTACAGCGGGAATGTGGCGCGACCAGCCGAAGGCGAACGCGTGTCCCTCGCGGTCGGATTAGCGGGCGATGTTCTGCGGGAGGGTGGTCAGGGCGCGAAGTAGAGGTGCGCGTGGGCGGCGCAGCCGGGGTTGAAGGCGGCCCGGCAGGTTGGGCAGGAGTCCGCCGCGAGGTACTCGGGCACGGTCATGGTCGCGCGGCAGACGCCGCAGAGGGCCGCCGGTAGATGCTGCTCGGCCCGGGGGATCACCGCGAGCGGGTGGTCCGCGACCGCCGCGTGGCACAGGTGGCAGGGGTACCAGGCGTCGCAGCAGGGGGCACGGAGGGCGACGACGTCGAGCTCCGAGCCGTAGTGGATGCAGCGGGTCTTGGCGTCGATCGCCGGGCCGCGCACGATGATGGCGGCCGGCGCGGGGGCGTGACCGGTCGGGCCGGTCACGTGCGCATCCCCGGCGGATGGCCGGATCGGGGTGTGACCGGCCGAGGGGGTCACACGTCCGGCGACGGGCAGGGGAGCGGCGCCAGCCGCATCGGAACCGGTCATGCCGGACTCGGCGTCACGCGTCCGGCAGCGCCGTCGCGGCGTCGACGAGGGTGAGCTCGGGGCTGTCGCGCTCGATCGCCTTGAGGCGCCACGGCGTCGTGATCAGGGCGATGTGCGTGCCGTCGGAGCGCACGAGCACCTCGACGCCGATCGTCTTCGCGAGGGCCGGCGCGGAGGCGGCGTCGGTGATCCGGGCCACCTGGTACTCGAGCGGCTCCATGCGCAGGGGCGCGCGGAACTCGTTCGTCATGCGCTCGACGACGACCTCGAACTGCATGGGGCCGACCGCGCCGAGGACGGGGGCCTGGTCGCCGCGGAGGTCGGAGCGCATCACCTGGATGACGCCCTCGTGGTCGAGCTGCTCGATGCCCTTGCGGAACTGCTTGTGCGTGCTGGTGTCCTTCGAGCGGACCACGCGGAAGAGCTCGGGGGCGAACTGCGGCAGGCGCGGGAACGTGACGGGGGCGCCGTCGAAGAGCGTGTCGCCCACGCGGATGTTCGAGGCGTTCACGAGGCCGACCACATCGCCCGGGTACGCGTCGTCGACCGTGGAACGCTCGCGGCCGAACAGCTGCTGCGCGTACTTGGTGACGAACGGGCGGCCGGTCTGGGCGTGCGTGACCGTCATGCCGCGGTGGAAGACGCCCGAGCAGATCCGCATGAAGGCGAGGCGGTCGCGGTGCGCGGTGTTCATGCCCGACTGCACCTTGAACACGAAGCCGGAGAAGTCCTCCTCGACGGGACGGGTGCGGTCCTTCTCGTCGGGCCGCGGCTGGGCGGCGGGCGCGATGGCGTCGAGCGCGTCGAGGATGTGGGTCACCCCGAAGTTGAGCACCGCGGCCGCGAAGAGCACGGGCGTGGTGCGGCGGGCGAGGAACGACTCCTCGTCGTGGTCCTGGCCCTCCTCGTGCAGGAGCTCGCTCTCCTCGACGGCGTCGGTCCAGGCGGATCCGGCCGCGGCCAGCGCCTCCTCCGGCGACATGCGCGTCTCGGGGGCGATGCTCGCGCCGCCGGCCGTGCGGGTGAAGTGCACGCACTCGCCGGTGGAACGGTCGACGACGCCGAAGAACGCGCCGGACTCGCCGACCGGCCAGGTGAGGGGGGTGGGGAGGAGGCCGGTGCGCTCCTTGATCTCGTCCATGAGGTCGAGCGGCTCGCGGCCCGGGCGGTCCCACTTGTTGATGACCGTGATGATCGGGATGCGGCGCTGGCGGCACACCTCGAACAGCTTCATGGTCTGGGTCTCGAGGCCGCGGGAGGCGTCGACGAGCATGATCGCGGCGTCCACAGCGGAGAGCACGCGGTAGGTGTCCTCGGAGAAGTCGGCGTGGCCGGGGGTGTCGACGACGTTCATGACGGTGTCGCGGTGGGTGAACTGGATCGCCGCGGAGCTCACCGAGATCCCGCGCTCCTTCTCCATGTCCATCCAGTCGGAGACCGTGGACTTGCGGCCCTGCTTGCCGTGCACGGCACCCGCGGATCCGATGGCGTGCGCGTGCAGCAGCAGCGCCTCGGTGAGCGTGGACTTGCCCGCGTCGGGGTGGGAGATGACGGCGAAGGTGCGACGGCGGGACGCCTCGCGCAGCACGGGGGAGGCGGAGGCCGAGGCGGGCGCGCGGGGAGGGGTGATGGTCGACACCTCCCCATGGTACGAGGCCGTCGCGTGAGGGTCGTCGCCCCGAGCGCCAGGGCCCCGGTGATCAGCGCGCGCGGAGGCGGTCGAGGAACTCGTCGGCCATCGCGAGGTGCTCGGCGAGGCGGCGTCGGCGCTCCTCGGCGTCGGCGATGAAGGCCGCGAGGTCGGCGCGGAGGGTCGCGGTGTCGTCGTCGGGGCCGGCGGCGTCGAGGGCATCGGTGACCTCGAGCAGGCGCATCATCTCCTCGAGCGAGAAGCCGAGCGGCTTCATCCGGCGGATGAGGAGGAGGCGCTCGAGGTCGTCGGCCGTGTAGAGGCGGAAGCCGCCGTCGGAGCGGCCGGACGGACGCAGCAGCCCGGTCTCGTCGTAGTGGCGGAGCGTGCGGTGCGACAGGCCGGTGCGCTCGGCGAGCTCGCCGATCTGCATGGTCGCGGGACCTGCGGTGCGCGCCATGCGGGCCTCCAGACGGGCTCCGCCCTCGGCGGGACGGATGGGACGTGGTGCGGCCGGGTGACCGCATCGCTCCATTCTCCCCGATCGCGGGGGCGGGCAGACGCCCCCGTCCGGGGCTGCTGTCCGGCTGCTGTCCGGGGTCGGCGGCCGGCGCAGCGCCCGTCGCGCTCGCACCGGCGGCGCGCCCGCGCGCGGGATGGCGCCGGTCGCCGCTCGTAGGATCGAGCGCATGAGGATCGCGTTCGTCTCGCTGCACACGTCGCCGATCCAGACCCCCAGCACCGGCGACGCGGGCGGGCTCAACGTCTACCTCCTCGAGCTCGCGCGCAGCCTCGGGCGGCAGGGGCACGAGGTGCGGCTGATCACGCGCGCGACCGGCCCCGGACCCTCCGCGCCCGTCCCCGTCGCGCCGGGCGTCGAGCTGCTGTCGCTCGTGGCCGGACCCGCGGGCCCGCTCGCGAAGGAGGACCTGCCCGGGATCACGGCGGCCTTCGCGGACGAGCTGGCCGCGCTGCCGCGCGCCGACGTCGTGCACTCCCACTACTGGCTGTCGGCCGTCGCGGCGCTGCCGGTCGCGCGGGCGTGGGGCGTCCCGCACGCGCTCACGCTGCACTCGGTCTCCGCCGGCAAGAACCGGCGCCTGGTGGCCGGCGACACCCCCGAGCCGGCCTCGCGACTCGCGGAGGAGGCGCGGCTGGTGCGCGCATCGGACCTGGTGGTCGCGTCGGCGGAGTCGGAGAAGCGGCTGCTCGTGGAGGCGTACGGCGCGGATCCCGCTGCCGTGCACGTCGTCGCGCCGGGTGTGGAGGAGGCGTTCCTGCGCGAGCCGTCGGTGCGCGGCGGCGCCGGGCGGGCGCGGATCGTGCTGCTCGGGCGGATCCAGCCGCTCAAGGGGCAGGACGTGGCACTCCGGGCGCTCGCCCTGATGGACCCGGCGACGCGTCCGCTCCTCGTGCTCGCCGGCGGCGTCTCGCCCGGCCGCGACGCGTACGCGGCGAGCCTGCACGCCCTCGTGCGCTCGCTGGGGCTCGACGGCGACGTGGTGTTCGCGGGGCCGCTCAACCGCGCCGCGACCGCCCGGACGCTCGCGAGCGCGCATCTCGCGCTGATGCCGTCGGCCGCCGAGACCTTCGGGCTGGTCGCGCTCGAGGCGGCCGCCTGCGGCACGCCCGTGGTCGCATCGCGCACCGAGGGGCTCGTCGACTCCGTGCGCGAGGGCGTGAGCGGCGTGTTCGTGGAGACGCGGGATCCGGCCGACTGGGCCCGCGCCATCGAGGGCCTCCTGGCGGACCGGGCGGGCCTCGCCCGGCTCTCCGCCTCGGCGCGCGCGCACGCGGCCGGGCGCACCTGGGATGTCGCCGCGGCGGATGTGGCGGGGGAGTACCGGGCGCTCGTCGCGGGTCGGGCGGTGCGCGCGAGCTGAGGCGGTGCGCGCGGGCTGAGGCGGTGCGCGCGGGCTGAGGCGGAGGCTGCCGCCCCGTCGCCACGTGCTCAGCGGTCGGGTCGTGGGAGCAGGGCCTCCGCGTCCCGCGCCAGGTCCTCCGCGGCGCGCTCGAGCCAGCGGACGGCATGCGCCCGGGCGTCGGCGCCGGATCCGGCCAGGTCGGTGAGCGACCGGACGGCGCGGAACCCGTCGGTCGGGGCGGCGACCGCTCCGGCGACGAGGACCGCGGCCGTGCCGTGCGCGACCGCGAGGTCGAGCACCCGGGACGGCACCTTGCCGGTGCGGGACTGCGCGTCGAAGCGGCCCTCGCCCGTGACCACCACGTCGGCTCCGGCGATGCGCGGGGCCAGCCCGATCGCGTCGGCCACGCCCGCGGATCCCGACGCCGCGTCCGCACCCCAGGCCAGGAGGCCGGCCGCGGTGCCCCCGGCCGCTCCGGATCCCGGCGTCGCGGGATCCACGCCGAGCAGCAGGGCGAGGTGGGCGAGCCCGGCGTCGAGGAGGCGCACGTCGTCCGGGGTCGCGCCCTTCTGCGGGCCGTAGACCGCGGCCGCGCCCGATGGCCCCGTCAGCGGCGCGCGCACGTCGCCGAGGATCCGCGCCCCGCCGGACGGGAGCGCCCGGAGCCCCGCGAGGTCCGCCGCGGCGATCCCGGCGAGGGCTCCGCCGCCGTCGCCCGCCGCCGAGCCGTCGGCCCGCGGGAACCGGGCTCCCAGCTCCCGGAGCGCGCCCACCCCGCCGTCGGTCGACGAGCTGCCGCCGAGCGCGAGGAGGAGGCGGGGGACGCCCGCGTCGAGGGCCGCGCGGATCGCCTGGCCGAAGCCGCGGGTGTGGGCGGTCAGCGGGCGGCGCGGATCCAGCAGCGTGATGCCGCTCGTCGACGCGACCTCCACCACCCCCGTGCCGTCGGGCAGCCGCAGCCAGTGCGCGTCGACGGGACGGTCGTCGGGACCCGTGACCCGCACCGGCACGCGGCGGGCGCCGGGCACGGCGGCCGCGAGCACGTCGAGCGTGCCCTGTCCGCCGTCGGCCATGGGCGCGAGGGCCACGTCGTCGCCCGGCCGCGCGCGGAGCCAGCCGCGGCGGAGCGCCTCGGCGGCCTCGACGGCGGTGGCGGATCCGGTGAGCGAGTCGGGCGCCATGACGACGCGCAGCGGGCGGGGAGCGGCGGTGCTCATGGGGCCAGTCTGCCGGGCGGCGCGGCTCCCGGGCGGCCGCCGGGTGGCGGGACGGCTCGGCTCCTCGCGCGAGGCGACTGCCGGACGCCCGCCGCCGCGCGGGGATCAGCTCGGCGCGACGCCCGCCCGGTGCGCGAGCAGCGCGGCCCCCACGAGACCCGCGTCGTTGCCGCGGCTCGCGGCGATGACCTCGGTGTCGAGATGCAGGAACCCCTCGAAGCGCGCGAACTCGTGCGCGGCCGCCCCGCCCACCACGATGAGGTCGGGCGACATGATCGACTCGATGTGGCGGTAGTACCGCTCGAGCCGCGCCGCCCACGCCTCGAACGTGATGCCCTCGCGGCGAACGGCGGAGAACGCGGCCTGCATCTCGTAGTCGCCGCCGTCGATGTGCACGTGGCCGAGCTCGCTGTTCGGGATCAGCTTCCCGTCGTGCAGAAGCGCCGTGCCGATCCCGGTGCCGAGCGTCGTGAGGATCACGAGCCCGCCGCGCCCCTGCAGAACGCCGTACTCGAGCTCGGCGACGCCGGCCGCGTCCGCGTCGTTCACCGTGAGGACGTCGATGCCGCTGCGCTCGCGGATCGCGGTGCGCGCGTCCATGCCGAGCCAGCGGTCGGAGATGTGGGCCGAGGAGCGGACGATCCCGTCCCGCACGATGCCGGGCACGCCGACCCCCACGGGCAGGTCCTCGTCGGGCGTGAGCTCGAGCACGATCTCAGCGATCACGTCCGCGATGTCCTCCGGCTCGCCCCCCACGGGCTTGCCGACCGTCATGCGCTCGGTGAGGCGGATCCCCGTGGTGACGTCGACGATGCCGGCCTTGAGCGTGGTCCCGCCGATGTCGATGCCGAGCGCCAGCCGGTCGCGTCGCGCGAGCGCGGCGGCCGCCCCCTCGGGCGCGGCGACGAGGGCGCGGTCGACGGGGATGAAGCCGGCGGTCGGGCGGCCGCCGTCGGAGGCGGGCCGCGGCGCGGTCTCGGGCTGGGGCACGGCGGGGCCTCTCGGTTGCGTGGTGCTTTCTGCGTGGTGCGTGGTGCGTGGTGCCTGTCGAGCCGCGGTTCCGGCCCGTGGTGCGGATCCGCCGTCCCGGAGCGGTGTCCGTGCGGACCCGCTCCGCGGACCCGCTCCGCGGATCCGGGCCACCGGCAGACGGGCCGGCGACGGTCAGAACGCGCGGTTCGCGTAGACGATCCCGCTGGCCACGCCCACGGCGCACACGACCGCGAGCCCGACGACCGCGCCGACCGCCACGGCGGCCAGACGGGGCAGGGGACTCGTCACCCACCGAGCCTAGGCCAGCCCGACGGGAGCGTCGCCGCGGGCCCGCGGCCGAGCATCCGCCCAGGAACCCACCGGGTAGGCTGGCCCGGATGGAGAGAGAGGGTGCCGTGTCCCAGGACGAGCTGACGTTCCGGGCGGCGTACTGGCCCGTGCTGCTCCTCCGAGCACTGCCCGCCCTCGCGCTCGCCGCGTTCATCACCTTCTCCAGCGACCACTCGCCGGCCCTCGGCCTCGTGGCGTTCGGCATCTTCGCGATCCTCTCCGGCCTGATCACCGCGGGCCTCGGTGCCCGCGCCCTCCGCGGTCCCGCCGCGCGCTTGCGCACCAACGCCATCGCCCAGGGCGCGCTCACGGTCGTGGCCGGCGTCGCCGCCCTGCTCGCGCGCGACGGCGGCGTGCTCGTCCTCCTCTACGTCGTGAGCGTCTGGGCCGTCGTCACCGGCTTCCTCGAGCTCGTCGCCGGCCTGCGCTCGCGCGGTCGCGTACCGGGCGCCACCGACGCCATCACCACCGGCGCGCTCACCGTCGTCCTCGCCGTCGCCTTCCTGCTCGTCCCGCCGGACCTCGTCGTCCCGTACGGCGGCGTGGAGCAGCGCGAGGGCCAGCTCACCGCCCCGGTCGTGGCCGTCGGCCTGCTGGGCGCCTATGCGGCGATCGTCGGGGTCTTCCTGGTCATCGCCGCCCTGAGCATGAAATGGGGCACCTCCACGCCCGCCGCGACCTCCGCGGCGGACGCCCCCCGGACCACCGAGAGCGCGAGCTGACCGTGACTTCCAACATCCGCAAGGACCGCATGCGCCCCGCCGAGCTGCTGGGCATCGCGGCGGCGCTCGCCGCGTTCGTCGGGCTCATCGTCGCGCTCAGCACCCGGCCGGGCGACGCGCAGTCGTGGACGGTCGTGGTCGTCTTCACCGGCGTCGCGTTCATCGGCGCCCTCGTGATGCTCGCCATGCTCGCCCTGTCGTTCAAGCCGAACCGCGACGAGCTGCAGGACATGGACGACCAGGACCACCCGGACCGGCCGACGCGCCACTGATCGCCCGGATCGCATCCCGGTCGATCCGCTCCGGCACGCTCCGCTCCGGCACGCTCCGCTCTGGAGCGCTCCGCTCTGGAGCGCTCCGCGCCGGCTCGATCCGCTCCGCCGACGTGCATCGGGACCCGTGCCGCGACGCGGGTCCCGGCGTCCCTAATCAGAGGATGTGGTCGACCAGCTGCGACGCCAGCCCCGCGTAGCCGCCCGGGGTCAGCTCGAGCAGACGCGCCTTGGCGGCGTCGCCGATGTCGAGGCCGGACACGAACGCCCGCATCTCGTCGCGCCCGACCCGCTTGCCGCGCGTGAGCTCCTTGAGCACCGCGTACGGGTCGCTGATGGAGCTGCGGCCGGCGACGATCTCCGCCCGGATGACCGTCTGGATCGCCTCGCCGAGGATCTCCCAGTTCGCGTCGAGGTCGGCCGCGAGCAGCGCCCGGTCGACGTCGATCTCGAGGAGCCCGCGCCCGATGTTGTCGAGCGCGAGCAGCGAGTGCCCGAGCGCCACGCCCACGTTGCGCTGCGTCGTGGAGTCGGTGAGGTCGCGCTGCAGCCGCGAGGTGACGAGGGTCGACGCGAGCGAGTCGAGCAGCGCGTCCGACAGCTCGAGGTTGGCCTCGGCGTTCTCGAACCGGATGGGGTTGATCTTGTGCGGCATGGTGGACGAGCCGGTGGCCCCCGCCTGCGGGATCTGCCGGAAGTAGCCCATGGAGATGTAGGTCCACACGTCGGTGCAGAGGTTGTGCAGCACCCGGTTCACGTGGGCGATGCGCGTGTAGAGCTCCGCCTGCCAGTCGTGCGACTCGATCTGCGTGGTGAGCGGGTTCCACACGAGGCCCAGACCCGTGACGAAGGCCCGCGACTCGGCGGGCCAGTCGACGTGGGCGTCGGCGGCGAGGTGCGCCGCGAACGTGCCGGTGGCGCCGCTGAACTTGCCCAGCACCTCGACGTCCTCCACGTCGGCCCGGAGGCGCTCGAGCCGGTGCACGAACACCGCGAGCTCCTTGCCGAGCGTGGTGGGCGTGGCGGGCTGGCCGTGCGTGCGGGAGAGCATCGCGTCGTCGCGGAAGAGGAGGGCCCGCTCGCGCAGCGCGCCGATGACGGCGACGAGCTTCGGCAGCCACACCTCGCGCACGGCGCGGTCGATGACGAGCGCGTAGGAGAGGTTGTTGATGTCCTCGCTCGTGCACGCGAAGTGGGTGAGCTCCGCCACGTGGCCGAGGCCGAGCTCCGCGAGGCGGTCGCGCACGAAGTACTCGACGGCCTTCACATCGTGACGGGTGACCGCCTCGACGCGGGCGAGCGCGTCGATCTGCTCCTGGCCGAACTCCGCGACGACCCGGCGCAGCGCTGCCTTCTGCTCGTCCGAGAACGGGGAGGAGGAGAGGAGCGACCGGTCGGTGAGGTGGATGAGCCACTCGATCTCGACGTGGATGCGCGCCCGGTTGAGGCCCGCCTCCGAGAGGTGCTCGCCGAGCTCGGTGACGACGGGGGCGTAGCGGCCGTCGAGGGGGCTCAGCACCTGCGGGGGCAACGGGCTCATGCGGACGATCTCCTAGCTGGGGGGACGGATGCCGGGCTCCACCTGCGCGAGGAGGGCCCGGGAGGCACGACCTATCATGTCAAGGACCTGGTCGAACCTCGCGGCGTCGGAGTAGTACGGGTCGGGGACGTCCCGCAGGTGGGCCTGTGGAGGATCGAACGACAGCAGCAGGTGCACCTTCGCGCGGTCCGCCTCCGTGCGGGCCCACTGGCGCAGGATCCGCTCCTGGCCGCGATCGAACACCACCACGAGGTCGAGCTCCGGCAGCGACCCGGGGTCGAACTGCTTGGCCCGGTGGGCCGATCCCGACAGCCCCTTCCGCTCCAGCGCGGCGAGGGTGCGGGCGTCCGCCTGCTCGCCCACGTGCCAGTCGCCCGTGCCCGCGCTGGTGACGGAGACGAGGTCGGCGTACCCGGCCCGCTGGGCGAGGTCGCGGAACACGACCTCCGCCATCGGGGAGCGGCAGATGTTGCCGGTGCAGACGAAGGCGATCCGGAAGACGGGTGGAGCCGTCGGATCCGGAGAGGCGGGGGCTCCCATGCGGCCATTCTGTCGGCTGCGCCCCCTCCCCACATCCCCCGGGGCCCGTTCGTCCCCGGGTGGCAGGCACGCGTGCGGTCCCGCGCGCCGATCGCGGGAGGATGCGCGCCTCACGGAGAGAGGAGACGAGGTGCGACAGGACGCGGTCGGAGGGGGTGCGCACGAGCAGCCGGCTGCGCTCGGCGGGAGCCCGAGCGGGCCGGCTGGCGGCACGCCGGGTCAGCTGCGCGCCGAGGCGCTCGGGCGTGCGCACGCCCTGCGGGCGCTGGCGGAGGAGGTGGAGCGCACGAGCCGCGACATCGCCGTCTGCCGGGACGACCCCTCCTGGTCCGGGATGGCGCACGACGCGTTCGTCGTCTCCCTCGACCGGCTCGCCGGCGAGGTCCGCCTGGCGGCCGGGCTCCTGCACGATGCGCACCCCGCGCCGGGATCCGCCCCCGGCTGCCCGGTGACCCCGCGATGACGGACCTCACCGTCACGACCGGCGGCACCACCACGGTCGTCGCCACCGACGACCTCCTGCACATGGCGGCCCTCCTCGCCGGCGCCGCGCGTCGCCTGCAGGAGCACACGCAGGCCCTCGCGCTCCCTCCGCTCGTCTCCGACGTCACGGGCGTCCACGACGCGGCGCTCGACCTCCCGCGCCGGCTCCTGTCCTCGGCGGCGCAGGATGCGCACGGGCTGGCCGGCGACCTGCGCCGCGCGGCAGCCGAGTACGCGGACGGGGAGCGGGACGCCGACCGC
This sequence comes from Clavibacter sp. CT19, assembly GCF_027858075.1. NCBI lineage: Bacteria > Bacillati > Actinomycetota > Actinomycetes > Micrococcales > Microbacteriaceae > Clavibacter > Clavibacter sp. CT19. The sequence continues at coordinate 212,260 of NZ_JAQHYR010000006.1, forward strand.
TGCGTGCGATCCGCGTCGCCCGAGAGCACCGGGGGAGCCGCGGACGACGGGGGCGGGCTCGGGGAGCTGGCCGCCGAGACGGGCCGGTCGTGGGGCGACCTCCTCCGGCTGGTGGGCATCGTCGCCCCGCTCGTCTCGCACCCCGACGGGCCCGGCCGTCTGCTCCTCCCCTCCATCCTCCGCGGGGCGGTGTCGGACGTGGCGGCCGCGGCCGCCCGGTCCCTGCCCGACCGACCTCCCGGCGACGACGGCACGCGGGAGGCGACGTCGGCACTGATGCTGCTGCTCGGCGCCGTGGGCATCCTGCACGACGGTCCGGCGGTCGTCCGCGCCCGGCCCGTCGCGCCGCGGCCCGCCCCGACGACCTTCCAGGAGCTGACCGACCGCATCCCGGATCCCGTGCCCGGTGCCGCGCAGATGCGCATCGAGGCGTATCGCGCACCCGACGGGGGCCGCCGCTTCGTCGCGTACCTGGGCGGCATGCAGACGCTCCTCCCCGGGTCCGTGCCGGACGACTTCGGTCCGTCCTCCGCCGTCGCGGCGCTCGCCACCGAGCGCGGCTCCGCGGTCCGCGCGGCGGAGGAGGCGCTCCGCGACGCAGGCGCGTCCGCGACCGACGAGGTCTACGTCGTCGGCTACTCGCAGGGTGGGATCCTCGCCCGGTCGGTCGGCGACGACCCCGCGTTCCACGTCACGCACGAGCTCACCCTCGGCTCCCCGGTGGGCCAGCTGCCGCTCCGGCAGGGCATCGGCGGCGTGGCGGTCGAGCACACCGACGATCCCGTGCCGCCGCTCGGCGGCGCGCGCTCGTCCGCGGGCGCGGGCGGCGACGACGTCGTGGTGCGGGCCCCGGCGGCGCTCGGTGCCGAGCGGGCGGATCCGCTCTCGGCGCATCAGCTGCCGACGTACCGCGCCACGGCCGCGGAGATGGACGCCTCGCGCTCGCCGCAGCTCGTCCGGGAGCGTGGCGAGCTCCGGCGCTTCCTCGACGGCGCCACGCCGATCTCCGCCCACCTCTACCGCGCCGAGCGGGTTCCGGAGGCGTCGTCGTCGGCCGCGGGAGCCGTCCGCCCGGAGCGGGCGCGATGAGCCGCGGGTCAGACCCGGGTCACGGGACGCAGCACGAGGCCCACCAGCCAGCTGAAGAACGCCATCAGCAGCGCTCCGAGCACGCCCCACCAGAAGCCGTCGACGGTCAGGCCGAAGCCGAGCCCGCCCGAGATCGCCCCCACGAGGAGGAAGAGCAGGCCGTTCACGACGAGCGCGATGAGCCCGAGCGTCAGGATGTACAGCGGGAACGCGACGATCCGGATGGCCGTGCCGATCACGCCGTTCACGACGCCGAAGATCGCGCCGAGCAGCAGGTACGTCAGCACGGTGGCCGTCGCGTCGCCCGGCTCGTAGGCCGTCACGGTCGTGCCGGAGACGAGGAGCGTGGTGAGCCAGAGCGCGACCGCGTTGACGACCACGCGCACGAGGAATCGGGACATGCCCCGATCCTCGCAGACGGCCGCGGGACGGGCCATGATCGGGCGCACGAGGCGACCGTAGGATCGTCCGGTGACCTCCGACCCCGCAGCCCCCGCCCCGCCCGACGGCGAGGCGGCGCCCGTCCGGCTCCGTCCGGCCATCGCCGCCATGGTCGCCTACCGCCAGGGCAAGCCCGCCGGCGAGGACGACTTCAAGCTCTCGAGCAACGAGAACCCGTTCGACCCGCTGCCCTCGGTGCTCGCGCGCATCGACGGGGTCCGGGACGTGAACCGCTACCCGGATGCGGGCGCGACCCTGCTGCGCACGGCGCTCGCCGAGCGCTTCGGCGTCACGGTCGACCACGTGCACGCGGGCGCGGGCTCGGTGGCCATCCTCTCGCAGCTCATCACGGCGGCCGCGGGCCCGGGCGACGAGGTCGTGCACGCCTGGCGCTCCTTCGAGGCGTACCCCACGCTCATCACGGTCGCCGGCGCCACGGGCGTGCCGGTGCCGAACCTGCCCGACCACTCGCACGACGTCGACGGCATGATCGCCGCCCTCACCGACCGCACGCGCGTCGTCATCGTCTGCACGCCGAACAATCCCACGGGCACGCTGGTGACGCGCGCGGACCTGGAGCGCCTGCTGGCCGCCGTCCCGCGCGACGTGCTCGTGCTCCTCGACGAGGCCTACGGGGAGTTCGTCGCGGCGGAGCATGCCCTCGACGGCATGTCCCTCCTCGCCGAGCACCCGAACCTCGTCGTCCTCCGCACCTTCTCCAAGGCGTACGGCCTCGCGGGCCTGCGCATCGGCTACGCGGTGGGGCACCCGCGGATCCTCGACGCGGCGCGCTCGGCCGCCATCCCGCTGTCGGTCACGGGCCACGCGCAGCACGCGGCGCTCGCGTCGCTCGAGCACGAGGACGAGCTCCTGGAGCGCGTCGCCGTGCTCGCCCGCGACCGCGACGAGGCCTGGCGCGCGCTCGTCGAGCAGGGCTGGGAGGTCCCGCGGCCGCACGGCAACTTCGTCTGGCTGGCGACCGGCGCCGAGACCGCGGAGGTCGAGGCGCAGCTCGCCGCCGCGGGGCTCGTGGTGCGCGCCTTCGCCGACGAGGGCATCCGCGTCACGATCGGCGAGCCCGCCTCTGTCCGGAAGCTACTGAACGCGTCGGCGGGAATTGTCCGGGGGCTGCCGGAGGGCCACCCGGCGCGCCGGTAGGTTGGGACGATGCCGGAAAGCGATGTGACGGTCCAGCTCCTGACCCCCGCGGGCGAGCTCGCACCGAGCGACTCCGCCGAGGAGTTCCTCCCGTACTTCGAGCGACTCACGGAGGACGACCATCGCGGCTTCCTCCGCGACATGCGCCTCACGCGGGCGTTCGACCTCGAGGCCACCAACCTGCAGCGCCAGGGCCACCTCGGCCTCTGGGCGCCGAGCACGGGCCAGGAGGCGGCGCAGGTCGGATCCGGCCGCGCCACCCGCCCGCAGGACCACGTGTTCCCCGCCTACCGCGAGCACGGCGTGGCCCTCATCCGCGGCATCGACCCGGTCGACATCGTCCGCCTCATGCGCGGGGTCACGCACGGCGGATGGGACCCGGCTGCGGGCAACTTCCACCTCTACACGCTGGTCATCGGCTCGCAGGCGCTGCACGCCACGGGCTACGCGATGGGCGTCGCGTTCGACGGCGACGTGGCGACCGGCGACCCGGATCGCGACACGGCCGTCATCGCCTACTACGGCGACGGCGCCACCAGCCAGGGCGACGTGAGCGAGGCGTTCGTCTTCGCCGCCAGCTTCCAGACCCCGCAGGTCTTCTTCCTGCAGAACAACCACTGGGCGATCTCGGTGCCGGTCACCACGCAGTCGCGCACGCCCCTCTACCTCCGCTCGCGCGGCTTCGGCGTGCCGAGCACGCAGGTCGACGGCAACGACGTCTTCGCGAGCTACGCCGTCACGGCCAAGCACCTCGACGACGCGCGCACCGGCGGCGGCCCCTCCTTCATCGAGGCGCTCACCTACCGCGTGGGCGCGCACACCTCCAGCGACGACCCCACGAAGTACCGCACCGACGAGGAGCTGCAGGGCTGGGTCGCCAAGGACCCGATCGCGCGCCTCGAGGCCTACCTGCGGAACCAGGGCGCGCCGCAGTCGCTGTTCGACGGGATCGACGAGGAGGCCAAGGACCTCGCCGCCGACGTCCGCCGCCGCACCATCGAGCTCACCGGCCCGCCGCTCGCGGGCATCTTCGACCACGTCTACTCGGATCCGCACCCCGTCACCGCGGAGCAGCGCGAGTGGCTCGAGCGCTACGAGGCCTCGCTGGGAGGGACCCGATGACAGACACCATCGACCGCGCCGAGGCGACCGCGGGGGCCGCGGGAGCTGCCGGCCCCGACGGCGCCCCCGCCGGCATCGAGAGCATGCCGATGGCCAAGGCCCTGAACGCCGGCCTCCGCCGCGCGCTCGAGGAGGACGACAAGGTCCTGCTCATGGGCGAGGACATCGGTCCGCTCGGCGGCGTCTTCCGCATCACCGAGCACCTGCAGCGCGACTTCGGCGCCCGCCGCGTCATCGACACCCCGCTCGCGGAGTCCGGCATCGTCGGCACGGCCATCGGCCTCGCGATGCGCGGCTACCGGCCGGTGTGCGAGATCCAGTTCGACGGCTTCATCTACCCGGCCTTCGACCAGATCACGAGCCAGCTCGCCAAGATCACCAACCGGCACGAGGGCGCCATGCGCATGCCCGTCGTGATCCGCGTTCCCTACGGCGGCCACATCGGCGCCATCGAGCACCACCAGGAGAGCCCGGAGGCGTACTTCGCGCACACCCCCGGCCTCCGCGTCGTGAGCCCGAGCACGCCGCACGACGCCTACTGGATGATCCAGGAGGCCATCCGGAGCGACGACCCGGTCATGTTCTTCGAGCCGAAGGCGCGCTACCGGCCGAAGGGCGAGGTCGACTTCTCCGCTCCCGGCATCGGCCTGCACGAGAGCCGCGTGGTCCGCTCCGGCACCGACGTCACGCTCGTCGGCCACGGCGCCATGGTCTCGATGCTGCTGCAGGCGGCCGAGCTCGCCGCCGAGGAGGGCACGAGCGTCGAGGTCGTCGACCTGCGCTCGCTGTCGCCCGTCGACTACGGCCCCATCCTCGAGTCCGTGCAGCGCACGGGCCGCCTCGTCGTCGCGCAGGAGGCGCCCGGCCACGTGTCGGTCGGCTCGGAGATCGCGGCCACGGTCACCGAGCGGGCGTTCTACTCGCTGGAGGCGCCCGTGATCCGCGTCTCCGGCTTCGACGCCCCGTTCCCGCCCGCGAAGCTCGAGACGCTGTACCTCCCGGATGCCGATCGCATCCTCGAGGCCGTCGACCGCTCGCTCGCCTACTAAGACGCCCCGCCGCCCCGCGGCACGGAGAAGAGGACCCGCACGATGGCTGATTCCCAGTTCACCCTGCCCGACGTGGGCGAGGGCCTCATCGACGCCGAGATCGTCTCGTGGCGCGTGCAGCCGGGCGACCGGGTGGCTCTCAACCAGGTGATCGTCGAGATCGAGACCGCGAAGTCGCTCGTGGAGCTGCCGAGCCCGTTCGAGGGCACGGTCTCAGGGCTCCTCGTGCAGGAGGGGCAGACGGTCGAGGTGGGCACGCCCATCATCGCGATCGCGCAGGGCTCGCCCGGCGTCTCCGGCCCGGCCGAGACGCCCGCGCAGATGGCGCTCCCGGGCGAGACGGTGATCGAGGACGACACCGCCATCGAGGACCGCGAGCCCGTCGCGCCTCCCGCACCCGCCGCCGAGGAGACCTCGGGCGCCGTGCTCGTGGGCTACGGCACGGTCGGCAAGGTCGCGAGCCGGCGTCGCCGGGCCGAGCCGGGCGACGCCCCCGCGCGCCCCGCCGCCTCCTCGATCGCCGCCCCCGCGGCGCGAGCCCCGCGCCCGGCGTCCGTCCCCGCCGCGTCGGCCGTGCCGATCATCGCGAAGCCCCCCATCCGCAAGCTCGCCAAGGACCTCGAGGTCGACCTGGCCGAGGTCGAGGCCACCGGCCTCGTCGGCGAGATCACGCGCGAGGACGTCATCCGCACCGCGCAGCAGGCCAGCGTCTTCAAGAACATCGAGACGCCCGAGTGGCCGGATGCGCGCGAGGACCGCATCCCGGTCAAGGGCGTCCGCAAGGTCATCGCCGCGGCCATGGTGCAGAGCGCGTTCCAGGCGCCGCACGTGAGCCTCTTCGTCGACGTCGACGCCACCCGCACCATGGAGTTCGTCAAGCGCCTCAAGGCGTCCACCGACTTCGCCGGCGTCAAGGTCTCGCCGCTGCTCATCATGGCGAAGGCGATGATCTGGGCCGTCCGCCGGAACCCCACCGTCAACTCCTCGTGGACCGACCAGGAGATCATCGTCCGCCACTACGTGAACCTCGGGGTCGCCGCCGCGACGCCGCGCGGGCTCGTGGTGCCGAACGTCAAGGAGGCGCAGTCGATGTCGCTGCTGGAGCTCGCCCGCGCGCTCGAGCAGCTCACGCTCACGGCCCGCGACGGGAAGACCAGCCCGGCGGACATGAGCCAGGGGACCATCACGCTGACGAACATCGGCGTCTTCGGGATGGACACGGGCACGCCGATCCTCAACCCGGGCGAGGTCGCGATCGTCGCGCTCGGCACCATCAAGCAGAAGCCGTGGGTGGTCGACGGCGAGGTGCGTCCCCGCTTCGTCACCACCATCGGCGCGAGCTTCGACCACCGCGTGGTCGACGGCGACGTGGCGAGCCGCTTCCTGGCGGACGTCGCGAGCATCATCGAGGAGCCGGCGCTGCTCCTGGAGTGAGGCGGGCGAGGCGCCTCCCGCGACTCCACAGCGGGGGCGCCGTGGTCGTGATACCGGTTATCAATACCGTAATCTCGGATCCATGAACCGACGCCCCATCACCGCCCTGCTCGCCGCCTCGCTGCTCGCCGTCCCGCTCGCGGGCTGCGCATCCGGATCCGCCTCCCCGTCCGGAGACGCGACGGCATCCGCGTCCGGCGGCTCGCTCGAGGTCGTGGCCTCGACCGACGTCTACGGCGACATCGCGAAGCAGATCGGCGGCGACGCCGTGAAGGTGACGTCCATCATCGACAGCCCGGACAAGGATCCGCACGAGTACCAGGCCACCTCGCGCGACCAGCTCGCGCTCTCCACCGCGGACGTCGTGATCCAGAACGGCGGCGGCTACGACGACTTCGTCGACACGATGATCAAGGCCCTCCCCGGCGGCAAGAGCCCCGTCCTCCTCAACGCGGCCGACATCTCCGGCTACGACCAGAAGCCGGCGGAGGGCGAGTTCAACGAGCACGTCTGGTACGACGTGCCCACGATGAAGAAGCTCGCCGAGCAGATCGAGCAGGCCTTCTCGAAGGCCGACGCGTCCGGGGCGCCCGCCTTCGAGGCCAACGAGAAGGCGTTCACCGCGAAGCTCGACGGCATCGCCGACGCCGAGGCCGCCGCGAAGCCCGCCGGCACCGGCAAGGGCGTCGCGATCACGGAGCCCGTGCCGCTGTACATGACGAGCGCCATGGGCCTCGAGAACCGCACGCCGGACGAGTTCAGCGAGGCCGTCGAGGAGGGCACCGACGTCCCCGCCGACGTGCTGAAGGAGACGCTCGCGCTGTTCTCGGAGAAGAAGGTCGCCGCCCTCGTCTACAACGCGCAGACCACGGGCGCCACGACCGACCAGGTCGTCGCCGCGGCGACGGCCGCCGGCGTGCCCGTCGTGCCGGTCACCGAGACGCTGCCCGCCGACCTGCCCGCGGGCAGCGGGTACGTTGAGTGGATGACCGCCAACGTCGACGCCGTGGCCTCCGCCATCAAGGGATCGTGACCGGCGCTCCCGTCCTGAGCCTCCGGGACGCGACGCTGTCGTTCGGCGCGCGCACCCTCTGGAGCGGGCTCGACCTCGACGTGGCACCCGGCGAGTTCGTCGCGGTGCTGGGCCCGAACGGATCCGGCAAGACCAGCTTCCTGAAGTCCGTCCTGGGCGCCCAGCGCCTCACGACGGGGGAGATGCGCTTCCTCGACGAGCCGGTGCGCCGCGGTGCGCGTCGCATCGGCTACATCCCGCAGCAGAAGCTCATCACGGCGTCCACCCCCGTGCGGGCGCGCGATCTCGTGGGCTTCGGCGTCACGGGGCATCGGTGGGGGCTGCCCCTCAGCCGTCGGGCCGAGCGCGCCCGGGTGGACGAGCTGCTCGAGGCCGTCGGCGCTACGGCCTACGCGGACGCGCCCGTCGCGTCGCTGTCCGGCGGCGAGCAGCAGCGGCTGCGCGTGGCGCAGGCCCTCGCGTCGGATCCGCGGCTCCTCCTCTGCGACGAGCCGCTCCTCAGCCTCGACCTCGCGCACCAGCGCGTCGTCAGCGAGCTCATCGACCGTCACCGGCGCGAGACCGACGCGGCGGTCGTCTTCGTGACGCACGACGTCAACCCCGTGCTCGACATGGTCGACCGCGTCCTCTACCTGGTGGGCGGGCGCTTCCGCATCGGCACGCCCGACGAGGTGCTCGACTCCGAGGTGCTCAGCTCGCTCTACGGCACCCCCGTCGACGTGGTGCGCGTGCGCGGGCGCATCGTGGTGGTCGGCTCGCCCGACGACCCGCACGACCACCACTCGCACGACGACCAGGAGCACGACGAGCACGGCGACCACGGGTCGCACGGCGTGCACGCCTCCTCGGCCGACGCCGCGGGCTCCGGCTCCGCGGACGGCTCCGCCGCCGACGGGAGGGCCGCGTGATCCACCTCCTCGCCGACACGGGCGATCTCTGGTCGCGCCTGTTCGACTTCTCCGACTACGGCGCGCTCGTCGCGCTGCTGCGGAACAGCATCATCGCGGGCGCCGTGCTCGGTGTCGTGGGCGGCCTCATCGGCGTGTTCGTGATGACCCGCGACCTCGCGTTCGCGGTGCACGGCGTGAGCGAGCTCTCGTTCGCCGGCGCCGCGGCCGCCCTGCTGCTCGGCGTGAACGTCGTCGCCGGATCGCTGGTCGGCTCGCTCATCGCGGCCATCGCCATCGGCGTGCTCGGCACGCGGGCGAAGGACCGCAACTCGATCATCGCCGTGATCATGCCGTTCGGGCTCGGCCTCGGGATCCTGTTCCTCGCGCTCTACGACGGCCGGGCCAGCAACAAGTTCGGCCTGCTCACGGGCCAGATCGTCTCGGTCGACAGCCCGCAGCTCGGCTACCTCGTCGCGATCAGCGCCGTCGTGATCCTCGGCCTCGCCGTCGTGTGGCGCCCGCTGATGTTCGCGAGCGTCGACCCGGACGTGGCGGCCGCGCGCGGCATCCCCGTGCGCCTGCTCTCGATCGTGTTCATGGTGCTGCTCGGGCTCGGCACCGCGGTGTCCATCCAGATCGTCGGCGCGCTCCTCGTGCTCTCGCTGCTGGTCACGCCGGCGGCGGCCGCGATGCGCGTCTCGTCCACGCCGCGGGTGGTCGTCTCGCTCAGCGTGCTGTTCGCGCTGACCAGCATCGTGGGCGGGATCCTCCTCGCGCTCGGCAGCAGCATCCCCATCAGCCCGTACGTCACCACCATCTCGTTCGCGATCTACCTGGTCTGCCGCAGCGTCGACGCCCTCCGCGGGCGCACCGGGAGGTCGGGCGGTGCGCGTACCCTGTCTGCGCGGGGAGGATCGCCCGCCGGGAGGGCACGGGCATGAAGCGGAACACGTGGCAGCGGGAGGCCGTGCGCCAGGCGCTGGACGCATCGTCCGACTTCGTGAGCGCGCAGCGGCTCCACGCGCGCCTGCACGACGCGGGATCGCCCATCGGCCTCGCCACCGTGTACCGCGCGCTCGGCGACCTCGCCGCGGAGGGCGACGCCGACTCGCTGCAGTCACCCGACGGCGAGGCGCTCTACCGCACGTGCGCCACGGGCGGCCATCACCACCACCTCATCTGCCGCGTCTGCGGCAAGACCGTGGAGATCGCGGCGGACGCGGTCGAGTCGTGGGCGCACGACGTCGCCGCGCAGAACGGGTTCACGGCGCCGAGCCACGTGGTCGACGTCTTCGGGCTCTGCGCGGAGTGCACGCGCCGCGCGGCGGAGGCCCAGGCCGCGGAGGCGCCCGCAGACGGCACCGCCGAGGCCCCCGCATCCGCATGATCCCGGGCTCCCGGCTTGCGTCCGGGCGTGTCGTCGCGTAGCCTCGACCCTTGGCCGAGCGGCTCATCCGCTCGCACGTGCGCCGATCCCCCTCCTCATCGAGATCCGGGATCCGGCGTGCCGACAAGAAATCTTGGGTAGGGCGGTCTCGCCCTACGGTAACTACGGAGGAAACCATGGCAGCAACCTGCCAGGTGACCGGCGCCGTCCCCGGCTTCGGACACAACATCTCGCACTCGAACCGGCGCACCAAGCGCCGCTTCGACCCGAACGTGCAGAAGAAGACGTACTACGTCCCCTCGCTGCGTCGCAACGTCAAGCTCACGCTCTCCGCGAAGGGCATCAAGGTCATCGATGCGCGCGGCATCGAGTCCGTCGTCAAGGACCTCCTGGGTCGTGGGGTGAAGATCTAATGGCCAAGCAGCAGGACGTCCGTCCGATCATCAAGCTCCGCTCGACGGCAGGCACCGGGTTCACGTACGTGACCCGCAAGAACCGCCGCAACACCCCCGACCGCCTCGTGCTGAAGAAGTACGACCCGGTCGTCCGCAAGCACGTCGACTTCCGCGAGGAGCGCTAACCATGGCCAAGAAGAGCAAGATCGCCCGCAATGAGCAGCGCAAGGTCATCGTCGAGCGGTACGCCGCGAAGCGCCTCGAGCTGAAGAAGGCCCTCGTGGACCCGAACGGCACCGACGAGAGCCGCGAGGCGGCCCGCGCCGGCATCCAGCGCCTCCCGCGCGACGCCTCGCCCGTCCGCGTCCGCCAGCGCGACGGCATCGACGGTCGCCCCCGCGGCAACCTGTCGAAGTTCGGCATCTCCCGCGTCCGCTTCCGGGACATGGCCCACCGCGGCGAGCTTCCGGGCATCACGAAGTCCAGCTGGTAGGTTCCAAGCGGCCGTACGGCCGAACGGACCGCTGATGGCCCTGTCGGGTCGAACGGTCCGCTGACGTAGACAGACACCATCCACCACACGGCCGCTCGAGTAGAACGGCACCAGGTCCGAGGAGGACACCCATGGCTGACAAGTCACTCAACCGCACCGAGCTCGTTGCCGCCGTCGCCGCGGAGTCGGGTCAGAGCCAGGCCGCCGTCAACGGCGTGCTGGACGCGCTCTTCTCCACCGTCGCGACCAACGTCGCCGACGGCGTCAAGGTCACGATCCCGGGCTGGGTCGCGTTCGAGCAGACGGCTCGCGCCGCGCGCACGGGCCGCAACCCGCAGACGGGCGAGCCCCTCGAGATCAAGGCGTCCAAGGGCGTCAAGGTCTCCGCCGGCAGCAAGCTCAAGGCCGCCGTCAAGTAGTCCTCCTCACCACACGCCCAGCGGGGGCGCCGACTCCGGTCGGCGCCCCCGCTGTCGCGTTCCCGGCCGGGCGCGGGAGCGCTCGGGGCCGCCAGCCGCCCGTCAGGACGGGCGAGTTAGGCTGATCCCCTCATGCCCAGACTCCTCCGCGTCGCGGGGCCCGCCGCCCTCCTCATCGTCGCGTTCCTCTCCCTGCTGGTCGCGCTCGCCATCGGCGGGGGAGCTGCACCGCAGCTGCTCAAGGACGCCGGGCCGGTCGTCAGATACGGGCTGCCCGCCGCGAAGATGATGGTCAACATCACGGCGGCGACGGCCATCGGCGCGCTGCTGCTGGCGGCGTTCGCCCTCTCGCGGAAGCGCCCGGAGTACGGCCGCGCGCTCGACATCGCCGCCGCCGGCGCCGCCCTCTGGACGGTCGCTTCCGCGATCACCGCCTTCTTCACCTTCCTCAGCGTCTCGGGCACGCCCTTCTCCTTCAGCGCGGAGTTCGGGTCGAGCCTCGGGCTCGTCCTGACGCAGATCTCCGTGGGCCAGGCATGGCTCGCGACCACGTTGATCGCCGCGACCGTCACCGTCCTGTGCTTCGCGGTGCGCAACCACACCGCCATCGCCCTCGTGCTCGTGCTCGCGGTCGGCGGCCTTGTCCCCATGGCGCAGCAGGGCCACGCGGGCGGCACCGAGGGGCACGACGCCGCGGTCAACGCGCTCGGCCTCCACCTCGTCTTCGCCGCCGTGTGGCTCGGCGGCCTGCTCACCTTGGTGCTGCTGCGGTCGAAGCTCGACGGCGACCGGCTCGTGCCGGTGCTGCGCCGCTACTCGGCGGTCGCGCTCGTGTGCTTCGTGGTGGTCGCGGCGTCCGGCTACGTGAGCGCGGAGATCCGCGTGGGCTCCCTCGACCGGCTGCTCACGGCGTACGGGCTGCTCGTGCTCATCAAGGTCGCGGCGCTCCTCGCGCTCGGCCTGTTCGGTGCCGCATATCGGCGGGTGCTCATCGGGCGGCTCGAGGAGCGCGGCGCCTCCGCGCGCAGCCCCTTCTGGTGGCTCGTCACCGCCGAGCTCGCGTTCATGGGCGTCGCCTCCGGCGTGGCCGCCGCCCTCGCCCGCACGTCGCCGCCCGTGAGCCAGGTCGTCGCGACGCAGCTGCCGGATCCGACGCCCGCGCAGATCCTCACCGGAGAGCCGCTGCCGCCCGAGCTCACGCCCATGCGCTACCTCACCGAGTGGAACTTCGACCTGCTCTGGATCCTCTTGTGCGCCTTCGGGATCTTCTTCTACCTGGCCGGCGTGCACCGCCTCCGGAAGCGCGGCGACGCCTGGCCCCTGCACCGCTCCATCCTGTGGGTGGCCGGCATGATCGGCCTCTTCTACATCACCAACGGCGGCGTGAACGTCTACCAGAAGTACCTCTTCAGCTCGCACATGCTGGCGCACATGGTGCTCGCCATGGTCATCCCGCTGCTGCTCGTGCCGGGCGCCCCGGTCACGCTCGCGATGCGGGCCATCCGCAAGCGGCAGGACGGCAGCCGCGGCGGCCGCGAGTGGATCCTGATGGCCGTGCACTCCAAGTTCGCGGGCTTCGTGGGCCACCCGATCGTGGCGGCCGTGCTCTTCGCCGGCTCGCTCCTCGTCTTCTACTACTCGCCGCTGTTCAGCTGGGCCACGACCGACCACATCGGGCACCAGTGGATGATCGTGCACTTCCTCATCGTCGGGTACCTGTTCACGCAGAACCTCATCGGCGTCGACCCGATGCCGATCCGCCTCGCGTACCCGATGCGGCTGCTGCTCCTTCTCGCGACCATGGCGTTCCACGCCTTCTTCGGCCTGTCGCTCATGACCGGCACCGGGCTGCTCCTCGCGGACTGGTTCGGCGCGATGGGCCGGCCGTGGGGCGAGACCGCGCTGGCCGACCAGCAGGCGGGCGGCGGCATCGCGTGGAGCATCGGCGAGATCCCCACGGTGATCCTCGCGATCGTCACGGCGATCATGTGGAGCAAGAGCGACAAGCGGGACTCCGTGCGGTACGACCGCAAGGCCGACCGCGACGGCGACGCCGAGCTCGAGGCGTACAACCGGAACCTCGAGGCGCTGCAGGCGGCCGAGCGGCGCTGATCGGGGGCCTCCGCGCTGGGCCGTCCGGGCCGTCCGTCGGCGTCAGCGGGTGCGCGCGCGTCGCGCGGCGACGAGGACGGCGATGCCGGTGATCAGCTCCCACGCGGTGACCGTGTAGACGGATCCGCGCTCCCAGACGCCGTCGATGCCGGAGCCGCCGAGGGTCTGGAGGACGGCGAGCGCGACGAGGCCGACGACGCCGAGCGCGACGCTCGCGATGCGGTACGCGCGGGCGGCCCCGGCCCCGGCCCCGGCCCCGGCCCCGGCGCGGCCCGAGCCGAGGCCCGCCACGATCGAGGCCGCGTTGCCCGCGACGATGGCCATGCCGGCGCCGACCACGTGCATCCAGCCGATGCCGCTGGCCGCGCTCGAGGCGCTGCCGTGGATGAGGCCGACCACCGTGATCCCGACGGCGTGCACGACCGCGAGGGCGAGGAACGCGCGGCGCGGGCCGGCGCGGAGGGCGCGGGTCGCGACCACGGCGGCCAGCAGGTAGAGGACGCCCTAGAGGATGAAGCCGGCGTTCATCACCGCGGAGAGCGGCGAGTCGATGGCGCGGCCCTGGAACTCGGCGACCTCGGGGACGCCGAGGTCGCTGATGTAGTTGGCGGAGTAGCTGTAACCGGGGAAGGCGGACGCGGCGATCGCCTCGGTGCCGACGTAGACGACGGCGGCCGCGATCCAGGCGATGCCGGCGGCCGCGGGGACGGCGGCGGCGCGGGTGCTCATGGGTCTCCTCCCGTCGCGCGCGGGTGGAGACGCGGACCCCTCGATGATGACGGACGACGCGCGGACCGCCGCATCGGAGAGACCCATTGACACGGCAAAGCACTTTGCGTTACAAAGTACTGAGGGCGGGAGCCCGGCGGGCGAGGGTCGCCAGCGGAGAGGCGGAGATGGACACGACGATGCGCACGGACGAGGTCGACGACGACGGGCCCGCGCCCGACCCGCGGACGATGCACGCGCTCATGGAGGACCAGCGGCGGGTGGCGGTCGACGCGCAGACCTCGTTCGTCTGGATCATGGAGGTGGTCTGGGGCGTCGCGTGGATCCTCGGCTACACGGCCCTGTGGCTCATCGACGGGTCGGACGCGGTGAGCCTGCCGCTGCCGGTGGCCGTCGGGATCTTCGCCGGGCTCATCGGCGTGGGCGTGGTCGTGAGCATCGTGCTCGGGATCCGCGGATCGGTGGGCATGGAGACCACGGGCGAGGCGCGCTGGCAGGGCCGGGTCTACGGGATCAGCTGGTCGGTGGCCATGGTCTCGGTCTACGTGCTCGGCATCGGACTCGCGCTCAACGACGCCCCGAGCCGGCTGCTCTCGATCTTCTACGCGTCGGGGTTCTCGTTCGTCGCCGGCATGATGCTGCTGTCGACCGCGGCGCTCTTCCACTCGCGCACGTCCCTGCTCCTGGGCTCGATCCTCGTGGTGGCCGCGCTCGCCGCGCCCTTCGCGGGCTACCCCGGCAACTACCTGGTGATGGCCGTCGTGGGCGGGGGCGCGTACCTCGTCACGGGGATCGCGGTGGCCGTGCGAGGAGCGCGCGCCCGCCGATCGCTGCGAGCCCGGCTTGGCTGACCTCGATCCCGTCATCCACGCGCAGGCCCGGCTGCGGATCGTGGCGTCGCTCGCGACGCTGGACGCGGGGGAGGCGCTGTCCTTCCCCCGGCTGCAGGAGATCCTCGACATGACGGCCGGCAACCTGTCGACGCACCTCCGGAAGCTCGAGGACCCCGGCTACGTGGAGGTGCGGAAGACGCACGAGGGGCGGCAGCCGGTGACCTACCTGGCGCTCACGACGGTCGGCCGCCGCGCGTTCGAGGACTATCGCCGGGCGCTCACGGCGATGCTCGAGGCGTAGCGAGCGGACCGCCGTCCGCCGGATGCGACGAGGCCCGCCGTGCGATGCGCGCGGCGGGCCCCGGTGGTGCGGATCCGGATCAGGACGTGGCGGTCTCCAGCAGCGGCACGAGCCGGTCGAGCGCGTAGCCGGTGGACAGCGTGGTGCCGATCGAGTACGCCGACGACACGTCGCCGTCGAGCACGATGGAGTGGCCGGCCGCGACCGCGGGGACCGCCTGCCACAGCGGGTCGTCGGTGATGACGGCCTTGTCGATGAAGATCGGGAACGCCACGATGGCGTCGGCGTCGAGCAGGTCGAGCTGCTCGGAGGAGATGTCGACCGAGAAGCCGCCGGCGTTGGCGGGGATCGCCGCGATCTTCGGGCTCTGCGCGAAGCCGAGCTTCTCGAGGAACGCGACGCGCTCGCTGCCCTCGACGTAGGCGCCCCAGCCCTCGCTGGTCTTGGTGGCGGCCGTGACCGTCTTGCCCTTCCAGTCCGGATGCGCGGCGGCGACGGCGTCGAAGCGCTGGTCGACCGCGTCGAGGAGGGCGTCGCCCTGGTCCTCGCGGCCGAGGGCCTCGGCGACCATGTCGACCTGGTCGTCCATGTCGGTGAGGTAGCTGTCGGCGCCCTCGGGCACGCCGATGGTGGGCGCGATCTGCGCGAGGCGGTCGTGGCGGGCCTGGTCGCCCGAGCCCTTGGTGTCGAGGATCAGGTCGGGCTTGAGCGCCGCGATGGCCTCGTAGGAGGGCTCGAGCGTCTCGATGATCTGCGGCTTCTGCGTGTACAGCCCCTGCGCCCACGGGCCGACGCCGTCCGCGTCGGCGCCGAAGCCGAGCCAGTCGGACGCGCCAACGGGCTGCACGCCGAGCGCGAGCGCGGTCTCCGCATCGCCCCAGCCGAGGGCGACGACGCGCTTCGGCTCGCTGGGCACGGTGACCTCGCCGAACTTCGTGTCGACGGTGGCGGGGAAGGTGCCGGTCGCGGATCCGGAGGCGGGCGGGGCGCTCGCGGCCGGGTCGGAGGCGCTCGAGCAGCCGGTCAGGGCGAGCGTCGCGACGGCGAGCGCGACGGTGGCGGAGCCGGTGGTGGGGAACCTCATGGTGCGGGGCCTCTCGGGTGTCGATGACGGGCCGGTGCGGATCCCATCAGGCAAGGGGAGCCTAACCTAAGGGCGAGGTAGGCTGTCCGGGCCATGTCGCTCCGGGTCCTCGCGCGCGCCTCCGCCACCGACGCCCCCGCGGGCCGGGCGCGGAGCGGCCTCTCGCGCTCGGCGGGCCTCCTGCTGGCGGTCGGGGTGCTCGTGCTGGCGTCGCTCGCGAGCATCGCCGTCGGTTCGCGCGACATCCCGCTCGGCGCCGTCGTCGACGCGCTCGCCGGCCGGCCGCGGGACCCCGCCGAGCTCGTCGTGATCACCGACCTCCGCGTGCCGCGCACCCTCGTCGGCCTCGCCGCGGGCCTCGCGCTCGGGGTCGCGGGCGCGCTCATCCAGGCCGTCACGCGCAACCCGCTGGCGGATCCCGGCATCCTCGGCGTGACCGCCGGGTCGGCCTTCGCGGTCGCCATCGCGACGGGCGTGCTCGGCGTGACCGCCGTGAGCGGTTACCTCTGGTTCGCCTTCGGCGGGGCGCTCGTGGCCGCCGTCATCGTGTACGTCGTGGGATCCGCGGAGCGCGGCGGCGGGGACCCGGTGCGCCTCACGCTCGCCGGGGTCGCCCTCGGCGCGGTGCTCGCGGGCATCACCTCGGGGCTCCTGCTCGCGGACCCGCAGGGCTTCAGCGCGATGCGCGCATGGGAGTCGGGCTCGCTCCAGGACCGCGGGTGGGACGCCCTGCTGCCGGTCGCGCCGTTCCTCGCGGTCGGCGTGCTGCTCGCCGCCGTCATCGCCCGGAGCCTCGACGCGGTGGCGCTCGGGGACGACCTCGCGCGGTCGCTCGGCGCGAACGTGGTCGTCGTGCGGACGGTCGCCGTGGTCGCGGTGACGCTGCTCGCGGGCGGCGCGACCGCGATGGCCGGGCCGATCGCGTTCGTCGGGCTGATGATCCCGCACATCGCCCGCTGGATCGTCGGGCCCGACCAGCGCTGGATCCTCGCGTACACGATCGTGCTGGCGCCCGTGCTGCTGCTCGCCGCGGACATCGTGGGGCGCGTCGTGCTGCGGCCCGCGGAGCTGCCGGCCGGGATCGTGACGGCCGTGCTGGGCGCGCCCGTGCTGATCCTGCTCGTGCGCCGGCAGAGGGCGTCGGGGCTGTGAGCGCGCCCGCCCGCGCGGGGCGCCGCCCGGCCGCGATCCGACCCGGCGCCCGCCCCGCGGGCACGATCCGCCTGCCCGTGGTCGGCACGCGGCTCCGCCGGCGCGAGGTGCTCGTGGGCGCGGCGCTCGCCGTCGTCATCGTCGCCGTCGCGCTCGTGGCGCTCGGCACGGGCGACTACCCGCTCACGGTGCCCGAGGTGATCCGCGCCCTCGTGCTGCCCGACGGCTCGTTCGCCGCCACCATCGTCACCGAGTGGCGCCTCCCGCGCGTGCTCGCTGGGATCGCGTTCGGCGCCGCGCTCGGGGTCGCGGGCGCGGTCTTCCAGTCCCTCACGCGGAACCCGCTCGGATCGCCGGACGTCATCGGCTTCTCCACCGGCTCCTACACGGGCGCGCTGCTCGTGAGCACGGTCGCGGGCGCGACGTTCCTGCCCACCGCGGTCGGAGCGCTCGCGGGCGGGCTCGGCACGGCGCTCGTGGTGTACCTGCTCGCGTACCGCGGCGGGGTGCAGGGGTTCCGGCTGATCATCACGGGCATCGCGGTCACGGCCGTGCTGCACGGGGTCAACACGTTCCTGCTGCTGAAGGCGGGCACGGAGGTCGCGATGGCCGCGTCGATCTGGGGCGCCGGATCCCTGGCGCTCGTCGGCTGGGATCGCGCGCTCCCCGCCTTCGCCGCGCTCCTCGTGCTCGCGCCCGCGATCCTGCTGCTCTCCGCACCGCTGCGGCAGCTCGAGCTGGGCGACGACGCGGCGCGCGCCCACGGCGTGCGGGCCGAGCCGACGCGGCTGGTGCTGCTGGTCCTCGGGGTCGCGCTCACGGCGGTCGTGACGGCCGCCGCCGGGCCCATCGCCTTCGTCGCGCTCGCCGCGCCGCAGATCGCCCGCCGCCTCACGCGCAGCGCCGGCCTGCCGCTCGTGCCGGCCGCGCTCACCGGCGGCCTGCTGCTGCTCGCCGCCGACTCCGTCGCCCAGCACGCGCTGCCGGGGACGGTGCCCGTCGGCATCGTCACGGTCGTGGTCGGCGGGGTCTACCTCATCGCGCTCCTGATCCGCGAGGCGGCCCGACGTGCCTGACGTGCCTGACGTGCCTGAGATGCCTGACGTGCCCGGCGTGCCCCGCGCCGCCCTCGATCCCGATCCCCTGGGAGGTCCCGTCGTGGACGACACCGCATCCGCCCGCCCGGCCGTCACCGCTCCCGCGCCGCCCGCCGCCGAGCATCCTGCCACCGAGCGTCCGATCCCCGCGCCACGCCTCCGCGCCGAGGGCGTCACGCTCGCCTACGACCGCCGCGTGATCTCCGAGGCCCTCGACGTCGATGTGCCCGACGGCTCGTTCACGGTCATCGTCGGCCCGAACGCGTGCGGCAAGTCGACCCTGCTGCGCGCGCTGTCGCGCCTGCTCGCGCCGACGGCCGGCAGCGTGCTCCTCGACGACCGGCCGCTCGCGTCGTACCGGGCGAAGGAGGCGGCGCGGATCATCGGCCTCCTCCCGCAGAGCGCCATCGCGCCCGACGGCATCACGGTCGCCGACCTCGTGGCGCGCGGCCGGTTCCCGCACCAGAACCTCATCCGTCAGTGGACGGCGACCGACGAGGACGCGGTGCAGCGGGCGATGGCGGACACCGGCGTCGCCGACCTCGCGGACCGCCATGTCGACGAGCTCTCCGGCGGCCAGCGCCAGCGGGTGTGGGTCGCGATGGCGCTCGCGCAGCAGACGCCCGTGCTGCTCCTCGACGAGCCGACGACGTTCCTCGACATCGCCCACCAGATCGAGCTGCTCGACCTCCTCGCCGACCTGCACCGCGGCGGCAGCACGATCGTCGCCGTGCTCCACGACCTGAACCACGCCGCGCGGTACGCCGACCACCTCATCGTGATGGGCGATGGCCGCGTCGTCGCGTCCGGCGCCCCGCACGAGATCGTGACCGCGGAGCTCGTCGAGCAGGTCTTCGGGCTGCCGTGCCTCGTGATCGACGACCCCGTGTCGCACACGCCGCTCATCGTGCCGCGCGGGGGCCGCTGGGCCTGAGACCCGGGACCCGAGGCCCGAGGGCGGCGGTCAGCCGGCGGCCGGCGCCGGCGCGATCGACACCATCCAGTCGATCCCGAAGCGGTCGGTGCACATGCCGAACCGGTCGCCCCACGGCGCCACCTCGAGCGGCAGCACGACCGTGCCGTCCGCCGTCAGCGCGTCCCACCAGCCGCCGAGCACCTCGGCGTCGTCGCCCGAGAGCGAGAGCGTGATGGCGGATCCGCTCGGCACGCCCATCGAGGCCGGGGTGTCCGAGGCCATCAGCACGAAGCCCGCGTCGGAGGTCAGCTGGCCGTGCATGATCTTGTCGGCCTCCGCCGGGTCCGGGCTCATGCCCTGCTCGCCGAACGTGCTCAGCGCGAGCTCGCCGCCGAAGACCCCCTGGTAGAAGCGCAGCGCCTCGGCCGCCTGGTCGCGGAAGGACAGGTACGGGTTCATGATCGCGGACATGGGGGCGCTCCTCGGCTGGCGGGCCCCGCGGTCGCGGGGACCTGTGGGTCCCGATCCTGCTCCTCCCGCAGTCGGCGCGCACCGTGCCCGCGCGAGAGGGTCGTGAGCGGCTAAAGGCCCTGGATCCGCACGCCCGCGTCCTCGTCGAGGGTCACGCGCCAGCTCACGCTGAACCGCACGTCCTCGTCGAGGTCCTTGACGCTGCCGTCGTACAGCGAGCGGACGGGCACCCGGATGTGCGCGGTGCCGACCGTGGACGGCACGACCCAGTCGAGGTCGGCGGGGTCGTCGCTCGCGGGGCGCAGCGTGATCTCGGGCATGGCCGTCATCGTCCACACCGGCGGGTCGGTGATGCGGTCGCGGATCGCCTTCCCGAACGGGCAGCCGGACGGGAAGAGCACGGCCTGCGTGGTGCACGCGGTGAGGTACGACTCGACCTCGCCCTGCACGGAGTCCACGAGCTCCTGCGTCGGCTCGGCGTCGACGCGGGCGGGCACGACGCTGCCGGGGTCCGTGACCGCCACGTCGGTCTCCTGCGCCTCGAGGAACGACGACGAGTGGTCGAGGGCCAGGGTGCTCGGCGCGAGCACGAGGTACGTGGATCCGGCGCCCGCGGCCGCGTCGCCGCCCGCCGTCGCGGAGACGGCGAGCCCGTTCGCGGTGAAGGTGGCGGCGTGCCGGAGCTCGAGGTCGACGGCCGCGACCGGGCTCGTCGCGAACTCCCACCGGCCGAAGAGGCCGAGCGCCGCGGGCGCCTCCCGCACGCGGAAGGCGGTGGATCCGGGTCCCGACGGCAGCGTGTACGCGTACGTGACCACGCGCTCGCCCTCCGCGCCGTCGGGCGCCCGCTCGTCGGAGACGAGCTCGACGTCGGCGAGGCCGGGCAGGGCGCGGTCGTCGAGGAGCGCGCGGCTCCCGTCGTCGGGCAGGACGACGCCGGGGGTGGCGAGGGCGTCGCGGCTGTCCTCGCGGGCGAGCGCGGCGAGGTAGGAGCGCACGAACCCGTGGGCGCTGAAGACGGTGTGGTTGAGCGTCGCGACCGTGCCGGCGAACGCCCCGAGGAGCAGGGCCGCGAGCACCGACCAGAGGACGACGGCCCGACGCAGCTCGCCGCGCGCGTCGACGGCGGGGCTCGGCATGCGGATCATCCTACGGGCGGGGGATCCGCGACCGGCCGGGGCGGGCCCGGGGTAGATTCGAGTGCGCATCCGCGCCGCGCCGCCGCCCTCGATGCGCGCCGCATCCACCCCGAACCGCCAGGAGCCCCGCGTGAGCACGGTCCCCCTCTCCCCGGAGCAGGCCGCCGTCTTCCAGGCCATCGAGGGCACGCGCGACCACATCTTCGTCACGGGCCGCGCCGGCACCGGCAAGTCGACCCTCCTCACGCACCTGTCGTGGAACACCGAGAAGCAGATCGTGATCTGCGCGCCCACCGGGGTCGCCGCGCTGAACGTGGGCGGGCAGACCATCCACTCGCTGTTCAAGCTGCCCATCGGCGTCATCGCCGACGAGGAGATCGAGCAGACCGGCGAGCTGCGGAAGCTCCTCAACACCATCGACACGCTCGTCATCGACGAGGTCTCCATGGTCAACGCCGACCTCGTCGACGCCATCGACCGCAGCCTCCGCCAGGCGCGCCACAAGAAGGACGTGCCGTTCGGCGGCGTGCAGGTCGTGCTGTTCGGGGATCCGTACCAGCTGGCGCCCGTGCCCGGCGACGGCGACGAGCGCGCCTACTTCGCCGACCGCTACCGCTCCATGTGGTTCTTCGACGCGAAGGTGTGGGAGGAGGCGCAGCTCCGCATCTACGAGCTCACCGAGATCCACCGGCAGCACGAGGAGGCGTTCAAGGAGATGCTCAACGCCGTGCGCCACGGGCGGGTCACGGCGGAGATCGCGGGCGTGCTCAACGCCGCGGGCGCGCGCCCGGCGCCCACCGACGGCGCCATCACGCTCGCCACGCGCAACGACACCGTCAACCGGATCAACGCCGAGGCGCTCAAGCGCCTGCCCGGCCGCTCGCTCACCGCCACCGCCGACGTCACGGGCGACTTCGGCGGCCGCACCTACCCGGCCGACGAGAAGCTCGACCTCAAGATCGGCGCGCAGGTGATGTTCCTCCGCAACGACGTCGACCAGCGCTGGGTGAACGGATCCGTCGGGGTCGTCACGCGCATCGACACGAACGTGTACGTCGAGCTCGACGGCGTCGTGCACGAGGTCGAGCCGGTCACGTGGGAGAAGCACAAGTACTCGTACTCGCCCACCACCAAGCAGCTGCGGCGCGACGTCGTGGCCGACTTCACGCAGTTCCCGCTGCGGCTCGCGTGGGCGGTCACGATCCACAAGTCGCAGGGCAAGACCTACGACCGCGCCATCGTCGACCTCGGCGCGCGCGTGTTCAGCCCCGGGCAGACCTATGTGGCGCTCAGCCGGATCACCGACATCGGCGGCCTGTACCTCACGCGGCCGCTGCGGCCGGGCGACATCATCGTCGACGAGAACGTGCGGCGGTTCATGAGCGAGGCGACGCGGATCCGCGTGACGCCCGCGGTGGCGCCGGCGCCGTAGCGGCGTCGCCTCAGCCGTCGCTCGCGCGGCTGCGCGGCGGGGAGCCGGGATCAGTGGCCCGAGTGCTCGCCCTGGATGCCCGTGAGGTCGACGGAGCCGTGCTGGCCGTGCGGGACGGCGTGCTCGCCCGCGTCGGTGAGCGAGAGCGCGGGGGTGACGATGCCGGCGACGAGGAAGGCGCCGGCGAGGACGCCCACGAGGTAGCGGCGGCCGGTCGGTTCCGGCTCGGCGGGAGCGGGAGCGGAAGCGGAGTCGGCCGCGGGCGTCGCGGCGGAGAGGACGACGGCGGACGCCGGGTGCGCCGCGGTCGGGTGCGAGGCGCCGGATCCGACGAGCGCGATGTCGGCGGGGAGCCGCGACTCGACGGCGGTGCAGGTGGCCTCGGCCTCCGACTCCGCGCGGGAGCGGAGGTGCCGGCCGACGATGGCGGCGATCGCCAGGTCGAGGAGGGTCGCGGCGAGCATGGGGATCGCGGGGATGCCGCTCGTGATGCCCGGGGCCGCGAGGACCACGGCGGCCGAGACGAGGAGCGCCCAGCCGGCGACCGGCACGAGCGCGCCGACGACGGCCCAGGATGCGGCGGGCAGGCGGTCCGAGCGGAGGACCGCGACGGCCCAGGCCAGCTCGGCGGCGCCGATGACGAGGAGGGCCACCATGGACGCCGGCGAGGATCCCGCGCCGACGGCCAGGTGGATGAGCGCGGCGCCCAGGGCGGCGAGGGCCAGCCAGTGGCGGATGAGCAGTGACACGTGCTGGTCCCTTCGTCGTCCCGGGCGCCGCGGTGGTGCGGTGCTGCGTGCTGTGGTGCTGTCGTGCTGTGGTGCTGTGGTGCTGTGGTGCTGTGGTGCTGTGGTGCTGTCGTGCTGTCGTGCTGACGTGCGGTGATGCGTGACGCGCCCGGTGCAGCGGCGCGCGGCGGTAGTGCGGTGCTGCCTAGGCGGCGCGGGCGGCGCGGTTGCGGACGCCCTTCTCGGCGCCGAGGCCCACGATCAGCAGCACGACGGCGCTGCCGAGGTGCAGGAAGTGGTCGGCGGTGTTGAGCGCGAGCACGTTGAAGTCGGTGTTCACGAGGAAGAAGCCGACGACGCCGAGCGCGAGGTACGCGAATCCGATGGTCGAGTTGACGGCCTTGGCCGCCGCGACGCTGGAGAGGCCGCCGATGAGGAGGGCCGCGCCGATGAGGAGGTGGGCCACGTTGTGGAACGGGTTCACCATGAAGATGCCGAGCAGCAGGCCGCCGTCGGACGAGAAGAAGCCCCCGCTGTTCGGCGGGAACAGGAAGCCGAGAAGGCCGACGAGGACGTAGACGGCACCGAAGGCGGTGCCGAGCAGGCGGTTCGGGGACGAGGTCATGATGTTGCCTCCACTGGTAGGGAAGAGCCGGGACATTCCCAGGCTCCTTACATTCGTACCGCGTACTCGACCGGTTTGGTGCGATCGCGGTACTGGATCAGGACCGGTTTCCCAGGTGGTCGGCCAGGAAGCCCTCCGTGCGCCGGTAGGCGAGCGCCGCGGCGTCCGGATCCAGGCGGTCGCGGAGGCTCGCGTTGGGGAACGCGGGGGTGGTGCCGGCGTAGGTGTGCGCCGTGATCGGGGTGCCGTGCTCACGCAGCCGGCCGATGAACGCCTCGGGGCGCTGGTCGTCGATCCACTCGTCGTGCTCGGCCAGGTGCAGCAGCACCGCGCAGGGGATGACGCCGTGCTCCTCGGGACCGAGGCTCGCGCAGTAGGCGACGACCGCGTCCGCCCCGCCGTCCTGCGCCTCGAGGAGGGCGAGCCAGCCGCCGGGCGCGAAGCCGACGAGGCCGACGCGGGCGGATCCGCGGGCGCGCGCCGAGTCGATGCCGTCGCGGATGGTGCCGAGCGCGAAGCCCACGTCGAGCTCCGCGGCGAGGCCGGCGGCCAGCCCGTCGTCGAGGGTGGCGCGGCCGTCGTACAGGTCGGGCACGAGCACGTGGAAGCCGGAGCGGGCCAGGGCGAGCGCGTACTGGTCGAGCCAGGGGAGGCGGCCGTGGTCGTCGTGCACGAGCGCGACGACGGGGCTGCCCGGCTCGCCGAACTCGAGGGTCGTGCCCGGATGGGGCAGGTCGACGATCTCGGGCATGGGGAGAACCTATCCTCCGGGACGCGCGGTGCCGCGCCGTGGAGGAGGATCGTCGCATGGGATACCGACACCGCCTCGCCGCCGCCACGACCGCGCTCGTCCTCGCCGCCGGCCTCGCCGGCTGCTCGACACCGCCGCGCACGCCCGAGGACGCGGCGTCGCCGAGCGCCGACGCCGACGCCGCGGCGCCCCTGGAGACGGGGTCCGAGGGCTGGAACCGCGCCGACCTCGCGTTCGCGCAGGACATGGGCGATCACGCCGCACGATCGGTGGCGCTCGCCGTCGCCGCCCTCCAGGCCGCCGACCTGCCGCCGGGGGCGGAGGAGCTGGCCGTGCAGATCCGCGACCAGCAGGGCCCGCAGGCCCGGGAGCTGGCCCGGCTCGCCGAGGGATGGGCGGGGGAAGACGGCGCGTCCGGCTCGAACGGCACGGAGGACCGCGAGGAGGCCGGTGGTGTCGGAGGCGGCGCGGGCGGCGCGGAGGGGACGGCGGGCGCGAGCGGCAGCGCGTCCGGCACCGGCACCGACGCGGAGTCCGCGGAGGCGGGTGCCGCCGCATCCGACGCGCAGCAGCAGGCCGTGCGGTCCGCACGCGGCATGGACGCCGGGCGCCTCTTCCTGCAGGGCATGATCGCCCAGCACGAGGCGGCGATCGCGATGGCCGACGGGGAGGCGCAGGTCGGCACGTCGACCGCCGCGCTCGACATCGCGGGTGCGATGCGCTCGTCGCAGGAGGGGCAGCTCACGAAGATGCGGGCGCTGCTGGCCTCGTACGGGGGCTGATCCGCCGTGAACGTGGAGAGGGGCCG